>NZ_VTSR01000017.1 GCF_008329715.1 Gimesia chilikensis
CTGATCGGCGGCCTGTTGAATCGTTTGCCAGGTCTGGTGGGCCTGTTTTGCCAGGTCGGCGATCGGATCGGGAATCGCACCACGCGTTTCTCGTGAAAACAGACCTGGAAGGGTCTGGAACTCAGCGAAAGATAATTTTTTATTCCGATCAAAATCTACGACCTGAAAATTTCGATTTGCTGTTTTGAGATTTTGATTTGCCACTAATGTCAGATATTCTTCCCGACTCAGTTCCTGGTCCTGATCTTTGTCACAGGCTGCAAACGCTTTTTCAGGGGAAAGTTTCGCAGGGTCAATTTGAAAATCAAACTCGTTGATTTCCAGAAAACCGCTTTTGTTTCTATCCAGACGGGAAAATAGCTCCCAGGCCAAACCGATTAATTGAGGAGAAGCCTCAGTATAGAATTCCTGCCAGGAAAGCCGGGCATCATGATCCCTATCGCTACGACCATAAATTTGCAGGGTTACATAGCTGCAGCCTGTTGGTGAAAGTCGAAATTCTTGCAGGGAATATTTTCCGTCCCCATCTGCATCAAAGGCGGGTAATGTATGCGCCAGTCGCTGTTCTGTCGCACCATTAACACCGATTTTCAGCAATTCATTTTTGCTGAGTAATCCATCCAGATCTAAATCGCTTCGCAAAAAGTATGAGAACTCATCAATATAAGAGGTGTGAGAATTCTTCAGTTCACTCAGAGAGAGATTCTCATTCTGATCCAAATCTAGTTCCTGAAACAGCGCCAGAACTTTTTCTTCAGGCCAGCGAATGGAAGGGAGATATTCTTTTTTTGAGAGCTGCAGATCTTCATTTTTGTCGGTTCGTTTGAAATACGAGCGATACAAGACCCAGCCGTTCTCCGATCGCAACGGAGATCCATCGAGGTGCTTAATTCCGTAGGCAATATCCAGCAAGTGCTCTGCCTCTGCTGCTGACACCAGTCCGTTTTGATCCTGGTCCCAGACCTGTAGGGGGAGCGCAGCAAAAGCGGGCAACTTCTGCTCCATCACTTTTGAAGGCCATTCTTCAACAGACAATCGACCATCGGAGTCGGCATCTGCTGATTTCATAATCGATTGCCATTTCTTTTTGGCCGCAGCTGCCAGTTTCGTTACTGGATCGGGAACCGGCTTTCGCCCTGTAGCAGGCACTATGCCGGAGATGGTCTGGAATTCATCAAGCGAGAGTGAGTTATTGCCGTCAAAATCACTCACCCTAAAATCTCGTTTTGCCAGCGCCGGATTTTCTGGTTTTTGGCCAGACAGATACTCTTCCTGGTTCAGTTTTCCATCGTCGTTCCGGTCCCACTGCTTAAAAAGTTCAGCGGGTGCTGGTTTTAAAGGGGCGACGACTGGTTTCTTCGCTTCAAGGGGGGGAGGATCTGCAGCATGTCCCTGCCAGACGTTTAGCATCAGGGTAATAATCAGTATCAGTAATCGGGCTGTTTGCGGGAAGCCGCACTTCTGGAATGTCAGTAGGAGAGGCGAGAGGTCCGGATAGAAATATTTATTACACACAATTTTACCTCGATTTATCGCTGAAAGAGTATTGGTTCAAAGTTCAGTCTTTTTATCAGACATCTGGCTGAGTGCAGGCAGGTGTTCATATTGACGGACAACAATTTGTCCGTAGCGCCAGTCGTTAAATCGTTCTTCTGTTACGTCAATCCAGTCTTCAGGCATGATCACGCCTGGAGGATTCATTGATTTATTTGTGGCAAAAATAACCCAGGCCCGCGACTGGTCCAGGACAGATACATCTCCGGGAGTCAGGTGTTTCTCTCGCTCTACTACAGCAGTACCCGTTCCAAAAACAAAATCCCATTTGTCGGCAACTACATAGACGGGCTGACAATCATGCAGATAAGGACTGACTGCGACATAATCACGCGGACCATTTACGAATATGAGTTCGTCGCTCTCCCGTAATGCTTCGACGTAATGTACGGCTGCCTGAAAACTGGGGAGTTCGATGCGACTCGCTCGCCAGATCAACTGCTGAGTGAACTGCCAGCCAGCTCCAATTAGAACCGCCCCCAGTACACAGCGGGACAGCCAACGAGAGGGAATTCGAAACAGCAGAATCGTCAAGGCACAAAGGAAAAACACATGTGCAAACAGAAAATACCAGGAAGCTATCAGGCTTTTGGACCCCGATCCTAAAAGCAGAGCAAGGCCGAATGAGAGAAAGACAATCAGTGCCGGCAATCGCTCCGATTTTCGTCCAAGCAGTAATGTCACTATGGCAAGCACTGAAAATAAAATTGTTACAATTCGTGATCGCAACAACTCGGCGCTTGTGGGGTTCCACATCAAGCCGAACATTTCCGAAACGGAACGGGTAAAATGATCAATTCCTTGGGGACGTCCCCATTTTTGCTCAAGACCTCTCTGTCGTTGTAAAAGAAATTCATCCAGCCAGGGGAACCAGAGTACGGCAACGACCACAGATGCCAGAAGGGCATATTTCAGGAGCTGTTTTTTCTCGGCAAGATCGCAAGAGTCCCTCCGTAACGTGTTGAGAATACGTATGCCACTGTAGATTCCATGAGCGGCCAGAATGAAAAAACCGAAATAGTGCGTATAAATCAACCCAGCGGCCAGCAGTCCATAGAGAAGCCAGTCACGCACATGCGGTCGTGAAGAAGTGAGCGCCTGGAGTAAGGCCCATGTCGACCAGACACTGAAGGCGCCTCCCAAAGCATACATACGAACTGTCTGTGACCATTCAATCTGAAACGGACTTAGAGCAACCAACAAAGTTGCAAACAGGGCTGGTTGAATGGCGCGAGCATCATTGGGAGAACATTTCAGAACGTCTATTTCGATCTTGCGGACTAGAAAAAACGTGCCTGATATAGTTGCGATACCGGAAAGCACGCTTAGCAGACGAACACCTGCGGGGGAGTTTCCCACCAGCATCGTCCAAGCCTTGAGAAAGAAATAAAATAAAGGAGGGTGATTATCGCCAGCCGCTCGTTCCCATTGTTCAGACAGAGGATAAGTGGACATCTTCCAGCAGAAACATTCATCAAACCATAAACTAAGGTCCCCCAGACCGTAAACTCGCCCCCATGCACCAAGCATCACTATCAAAAGAAGGAGGCATTTCCACACAACTTGATCTATCTCAGTGGAGCACTGATTGGCCTGAAAGCAGTCTGGGGCTGGGGAAGAAGCAAATTTCATTTAATTTGATATTAATCTAAATACCCTGGTTTAAACTCCTTACCCTGAGAAAGGTTTGATTGAGTCGCCCCTGAGGAGTTATCACCAGTCACTTCTAGCTTTAAAAACTGATCTCATTTCTGAAAGCAGCTACTATATTCATATGGACACAGTGAATTATACATAAGAAACCTTGAATACATTTGACCATCACGACTGCTCAGATGCAAGTATTATCCTGCAAACTATTGTCATTTCTAGTGGTTAGAAGTGATGCCCAGGAAAGAGGGGAACAGCGTAGGATTGTAACTATCTGGTCTATTGTTCAAGAGAAGTTCCAGACAGAGATTGTCCCTGAGGGCTAGCTAATGATGCATAGACTTTGCCATCTATATTTTCGGAGAGGAATTCAAAATGCCCATCACAATAGCCGACATTTACTCCTCCGGCATGCAGAGAGTTTGGAAAAGGTGCCGCCCCCTCCGGTTGCTTCAGTCCTGCATTGATTGCGCTTGTGCCTGAGTTGGCACGATTGTAATCAACGTTCCCTGCTGAGCAGCTTCCATTCTGACAGGGGTTTCCGATGTAGAAACTTGTCAAAAACGGACTTGGAGACGCCCAGTTAGATGTGGGGCTGGCAGGATCATATCCAGTGCGAATATTTTCCGAAATCAACATCGTGTTTGAAGTCCCGTCAGTAATTCCAGCGATGGTGTAATGACGTTCGGCCCGCGTTTCCCCTTTCCAGGTCTCGTTATAAAAAAGCCCCATATGAAAAAACAGCTCTCGGTCTGAAGGGGTCCCATCTCCACTTGTAGAGGAGTTACATGTAATCCCATTGCCGTTGAGGTCCAGCTTACCGCTCTGCGGTCCTACCGGGCAATCATGTATGCCTGCGATTTCAGCAGTGAAGCCAATCCCACTATTTAATACGTATGATAAATTTCCCTGACCGGGAATCACGCTGAAATCATCGGGACAGGTGAGGACGGCAATATGAGTACTCGCCAGAGGGACATTGACGGGGTCTTTACAGGACAAATCAAAATCCCATGCTGTGAAAATATTTGATTGATCTAGATAGGGAAGTATATCGACAACCCAACTCCGATACTGGCCAAAGGTAGCAGGAGTGCCATCGCCGTAATAGCCACACGCGGGGAAGCGGTTTGCACTATCGGTTTCCTGCAGAATCGCCAGGCCTACATTTCGCATGTTATTCAGGCATTGTAACTGGCGCGCTGAACTTCGGGCAGTCTGAATTGCAGGAAGCGCCAGTGCAATTAAAATTCCAATGACAGCGGTCGCAACCAGTAATTCGATAATCGTAAAACCAGCTCTAAGCTGACCTGTTTCTGATAGAGATTCTGCTTTCCGTTGCCCAGGATATCGAAGTTTAGATTTCATCAGCTTGTGCCTCCAGCCACCAAGCGGCAATGTAGGCCAGAATGGCGACAAAGATTACAGAATCAACAAAGCACATCCAGTAAGTAAAACGCGAGCACTCACCGAGGAACGGAAAAATCAGCTTTGCTTCAACAGGTTTGCGTGAAGGGAAAATCATGTTTTTCTTCTCTGACCAATTCAATAAAAACAGCGCTGTGGTGTTCGCTGTAACCAACGCTGCTCCCAGCCTGTATCCGTGACGCAAATAAGGCGCTGCAATGTAGGCAAACAAAGGCACTAAAACGAGAGTCGCCAGAAATGAACAACCCGCATAAACGAGAAACAAAACTGGTGATGTCGACCCGACGAGCGGAAAATATAGTTGTCCTTGCCCCATCCAGTCCACAAATCCAAAGATTCCTAGACTTCCGCAGAGGATGATGGCGCAGGCAATCAAAATAGTTCGAAATGCGGGATGCTCTATAAAGGAGAAGCTGATCGCGGGAAGTAACTGGCGGGAAGGAGGAGCCTGTTCTTGTTTGGGAGCACGTGCATCGATGCGTTCGATAGCTGCGTTGACTGTTGTTGACCAGGTCTCTTCAGAGAAAGCGCCAGTATCAACGGCTTCATCTACATCCGCTGAGTCATTGACGACATCCACCGGCAAATCAAGGTCGGTGAAGGCCTCTGTTTTACTACTCGCAGGTGGATAGAGACTGACATTAATTTCGTGTTGGGAATCGAGGGGGACCGGAGGAATTTTACTGCTTCTCAATGCCAGCAGACGTCTCAGCCAGCCCGGACGTTCGAACTCCTGTTCCGGAACAGCATCGTCATTCTGGTCAGGCGCTTCAGGTTCTGCTAGAAACGAATCTAAATCATCTGCGCCAGCATATTCTGCATTATCATCCTCTTTTTCAGACGGAATAGTTGGCAGCGTTACCGGATCTTTACGCGACATATAAAACAGGCCGACGACAGAATCAGCACGCTGCCATTCATCCATATAGCTGGGACGTACCATTGTCTCAGGCAGCAATCGCTTCTCACGAACCATCTGAACCATCTCTCGGAAGAGGTAGGGCCCCAATTCTTCATCAGATTGTTTGTAGAACCATTCAGTCGCCATTTAATATTCACGCTTCGTATAGAAGATTAGTAAGAAGCTAAAAAATCAATTACGTTAACAGGCACTTATTCTAATCTCACATGGAAACTGCACAGCATGCAAGAATTTTTTAACAGATACGGGATCTGATAAAAAACGCTCGTTATGCATCTGTAATCTGCATAAGCCAGCAATGCTAAATTAGATATCTTCCTTTCGAAGTTACCTTTTCTCAGTTCGTTTTTTTTGCTTAAATAGCCATTCCAGCATTTTATCTGTCTGATTATACGTGATTGACCAACAATCATGCTTCACGTTGGGTAGTTCCTGATACTCAGGTCTTCCGCCATTCATTCTCAAAGTCTCTACCATTTTTCTAGACTCAGTTACTGGAACAACCTGATCAGCGTCTCCATGTACAACCCACACCGGAATGTGGGTGATCTTTTCGACGGACTTCGGGTCCCCTCCTCCACAGAGAGGTGATGCGGCAGCGAAGAGATCTGGATATCGAGCAAGCATACTCCAGGTGCCATATCCCCCCATTGAATAACCTGTAATGTAGATTCTGTTTGTGTCAATCGAGTGCTTCGCTGAAATATCTAAGATCAACTGATACACCAGATCCAGTAGTATTGTTTTTTCGTCTGCGGTTGATGTCGAATCAATTAGAACAGTTTCTGAGGACCAATCCATTTTTGGAGGACATTGAGGGGCCAGCAAAAAACAAGGATATTTTTCCTGTTCGTCTTCTGCTGCCAACCGCTGAGGTAGTGATTTTAATTGCGCTACATTATCGAAGCCTCTTTCTCCAGCACCATGCAGAAATACGATCAATGGGCATCCCCCCCCCTGTTTCCATTCCGTCGGGCAAAGAAGTCGCGACTTCACTAGAAACTGTTTTGAATAGCCGGGTACTGAAACTTGCCGAGAAATAATTTTGAATTTTTTAGCAAGGTCGGGGTCAACTCCTTTGGAAAGGATGAATATTCTTTCCTGATAATCGAAAAATGCCAAAACAATCAGATTGACTATAAGCCATCCAAGGAAAATCAAAATTACAGATCTTAATTTTCTTTGTCGAAAAACGTCTAATTTCATTTTTCAGGTCGTTACTGAAGCTCATTAGTCAATAGTGGCTCTTTAACTTAAAAAATCCAACACACATTTAATGGATCAGATCCTTGGAGAGAGCCAACGTCATCTCGTTTTAAGCCAAAGTTAAGATTCAATTAGAAATAAGATCTACTCCTTTTGGGGGCAGTTTCATCGTCTCTATTGATACTTAAAAATACTTAGGATATTTTAACAATTAATATCACTTATACCGATGTCTAGTCCAGAGTCAAGAGAAAGGTTCATTGGTTTACAATGACAGTAAACTCAGGTCCATTACTGAAAATGTTTGATTACAGTCTATCTGAACTTTCTACGGCACAACGATTAGCCATCCCATCACCAGATCCCCCCCTGGCTGAAGCTCATCTTCCTGAAGCAGATAGAAGCAGCACTCGCGAGTACATTCCCGTCTGTGAGCCAGATCTTGATCCAAGTGTCACCTACGATCTGCAGAAATGTGTAGACGAAAATTGGGTCTCTTCAGGAGGAAGATTTGTGACCGAGTTTGAAACACGGTTTGCGCAAATCATTGGAACCAAGCATTGCATTGCGACTTCATCGGGAACAACAGCATTGCAACTATTGTTAGCAGCGTGTGGTGTCTCAGGTGGAGACGAAGTCATCATCCCTGCATTTACGATGGTTGCAGTTGCCAGTGCTGTTGTACATCTGGGCGCACGACCTGTGTTTGTCGATTGTGCACCTGGTTCTGAGAACATTGACTTAGATGGTATCTTGAAAAAAATTACTGACCGCACTAAGGCAATCATTGTCGTTCATACTTATGGAAGACCTTTTGATGTCGGGACTCTTCAGTCTCACGTTGACAGGAATCGAATCGCTGTGATCGAAGATGCAGCGGAGTCGCATGGTGCAAAACTGAAAGGAAGAACGACTGGCTCGCTCGGATACGGGGGTGCATTCAGTTTCTACGCGAATAAGATTATCACAACAGGAGAAGGAGGAGCTGTCACAACAGACAATGACTCACTGGCTTCTGTATGCCGAACATTACGTGACCACGCCTTTTCCCTGGAAAGACACTTTTGGCATCGATATCGGGGATATAATTTTCGTATGACAAACCTTCAAGCTGCTGTAGGGGTTTCACAGTTGAAGCAGTTTGACAAATTACGTGAAGCAAGGAAACGGATTGCTGCAAGATATAGCGAAGCACTGGAAGGATTGGATGGCGTGATGTTACCTGTTGAAGATGAAGAGACTGAGCACGCTTTCTGGGTCTATTTTATTTGCATCGATTCCGATACTCTGACACGCGATGATGTTCGAGTTGGACTGGCAAATAATGGAATTGAAACACGTACTGCATTTATCCCGCTGCATCTTCAACCGGCATATCGCGAGTACAACGAGAAAAATGTTACTTTGCAGCATGCTGAGCATCTCTCAGCTACGGGGCTCTATCTCCCCTCTTCCGCTAAACTCACACCAATTGAGTTAGATTATATTTGTAAGAGTCTGCAGCAGATAATCAGAAGTCCGCTTAAATCACCCTCTAAGTGATCATGTTGGTATTGGGTGACCTTCTGGTCTGCTTTTCAAAAACTGGTCCAAATGTTATGAAGGTTCTTAGCGTCCTTTTGACGAGGAGAACTTTTGATAAACAAGCGAAGAAAACGTCACAACCCCGAGCAGATTGTCCGCAAGCTGCGTGATGCAGATGCGATGCTGAATGCCGGTAAAGATCTGGCATCCGTGCTGCAGATCCTGGAAGTCAGTGAATAGACTTATCTGCGCTGGCGGAATCAGTATGGCGGCATGAAATCGGAAGAAGCCAAGCGTCTCAAACAACTGGAAGACGAGAACAAGCGACTGAAAGAACTGGTCGCTGATCTGACTTTGGACAACAAGATGCTGAAATATATCTCGGAGGGAAACTGGTAAGCCCTTCCCGAAAACGAGCCGCCGTCAAAGCGATCCAGAATGAATTCCATGTCTCTGAGCGGAGAGCCTGTGTGGTTCTGGATCAGCCTCGTTCCACTCAGCGTTACCAGTCGAGCCCACGCAGTGATGAGTCGTCTCTGGTCAAACGCATGTATGAGCTGGTGCGGTCACGGCCCCGGTTCGGCTATCGCCGGATCTCCAGGCCACTGCAGCGGGAAGACTGGCAGGCCAGCTTCACTCGTGTGTACCGTTTATGGCGTCGGGAAGGGCTGAAAGTGCCTCAAAAGAAGAGAAAACCTCGCAGGACCGGTGACTCCCGTAATGGCTGTCTCCGGCTGCGGCCAGAACATAAAGATCATGTCTGGTGCTGGGATTTTGTGTTTGACCGAACCGCCTGGGCAGTTCCCTGAAGTGGTTTTCCATAGTCGATGAGTTCACCCGGGAATGTCTGGAATTAAAAGTAGATAGGAGCATTCGCAGCGAGGATGTGATTGATACTCTGGCTGAACTGTTTTCTTTCAGGGGAGTGCCGCAGTGCATCCGGAGTGACAATGGTCCGGAATTTGTCACCAGGGCAATTCAACGCTGGCTGAATCAACTGGAGATCAACTCGTTGTATATCGAGCCGGGAGCCCCTTGGGAAAACGGTTATGCGGAAAGTTTCAACAGTCGATTCCGGGATGAATTCCTGGCAGTTGAAGTGTTTGAGAGTCTGGGAACAGCCCGCAGCCTCACGGCTGCCTGGGAGGAAGATTACAACGGGCAACGCCCACACAGTTCGCTGGGATATGTTACCCCGGCAGAGTTTGCGAGTCGCTGTGCAGTTTCCAATCGGGCTGCGCCCTCATTCCAACTGCACAGCAAAATTACCTAACCCAACCTTCATAAGACCTGGTACAGGTTTTTAAGGCAGGTCAGGGCTGCGCCCTTATTCCAACTGCACAGCGAAATTACCTAAACCAACCTTCATAAGACCTGGTGGCATGCTCCCCTTAGCTTGATCCATTTGTTGTGAGGGTTCCCAATATACTTGACCTTCCCCCCGATTCCTGATCCATGCGGAATGCGAGAAATTTTGTTATCTTGTATTTTTCGTGGGAGGATCAGACAGCATGAAACGGAAACGATATTCGGAAGAGCAGTTTGCCTTTGCTTTGCGGTAGCATGAGTCCGGCACTGCGGTGGTGGAGATTGTCAGAAAGATGGGGATCACCGAACATACATTATTACCGCTGGAAGAAGAAATATGCCGGACTGAACGTCGCTGAAGTCCGCAGACTGAAGCATCTGGAAGAGGAAAACCGGAAGCTCAAACAACTTGTGGCTGACCTGAGTCTGGACAAGAGCATGCTCCAGGATGTTCTCAAAAAAAGCTGTGAGGCCCGCTCGCATGCGATCTTTTGCACAGGTGGTTGTGACGAAGGCCTACAGATGCGGATCAAAACACCTCGTCGGAACAAAAGCTGTGCCGTTTGTGGTGAGAGTTCTCCAGCCCGGTAGTCCAATGAAATGTGGAGTGTGGACTTCATGTCCGATCAGCTGTATTCTGGACGGAGATTTCAACTGCTGACTTTAGTTGATAACTTTAGCCGTGAGAGCCTGGCGATCCAGCGTCTGACCGGTGATGATGTTGTTCAGGTTCTGGAGCAGGTCACGCAGTAGCGTGGCGCCCATCCGGAAACGATTCGAGTCGACAACGGCCCTGAATTTATTTCGAAGAGTCTGGATTGGTGGGCTTACTGGAACCGAAAGAAACTTGACTTCAATCATCCGGGAAAGCCTACAGATAATGCGTTTATTGAATCCTTCAACGGTCGACTGCGACAGGAATGTCTGAACCAGCACTGGTTCCTGTCACTGGAAGACGCCCAGGAAAAACTAGATTCCTGGCGGAAGGATTACAACGAGCGGCGTCCCCACTGTGCATTGGGCAACAGGACGCCTCAGGAGTTTGCGAAATTTTCAGACCAGGCATGCCTGGTCTGAAAACCCTTGTTCACTCGCGTTCCAACTAGTACAAGGCTGGGGGCAAGGTCAATCCTTTAGGTCCCAACTACAAAGCTAAAAAACAAACTTCAAGGCTGAATACAAGAGACCATGACCCCCAATTGACGATAACTGTAGACCGGGTCACCATCCGGATCTAATAAAGGATTATCAAAATTAAAAGTACATATTGGGATGCCCCCCCCGTCATGACAATAGTAAGTTGCTGTGCATCCGAGGAGAGAGTATTCGCATCGTTGGCTTATGGCCCCCCCACCGATACACTGAGTAAGATAAAATTGGTACACTCCTGTGCCAAGACACTCATTAAGAGCATTAGGCGACTGGCAAGGTGTCTCTGTACCGCAAAGTTCAAAATCTCCAACTTCAGAAACAATTTCTGAATTACAAGGATCCAGAGCAAATGTTTGGGACTCTTCCAAATTTCCTGAGATGATACAAAAAATAAAGGAATAAACTACTGTTAGAAAAACACATTTGCTTAATCTCATTTTAAAAGAACCTTTGTTTCTTTGGAATTGACTCGAAACCTTGCTTATTTAAATATGAAGAGAATCCGTGATTCTGCATTAGTGATTTTATATTATTTTGTCTTAACATGAAGACTCAAGAGAATAAATACATAATTAATTATCATCGACTGCACATTTACTGTACTGCAGGACAAGAATTTATTGGAAGTCATCAGCTGATACGGATTATAAACAAATATGCCGTGCCTAGTACTACAAAATAATTAGCTCCGATTTGAATCTCACTGCTCTACACAAGAAACCATAACCCCCCGTCGAGCATAACTTGAGACTGGATCGCCTTCTGGATCCAATATGGGAGCATCAAAGTCTGGAGAACAAAAATTTGTATTTTCCCATGTTTTCGTGCAATAGTAAGACTTAGAACAGGCGACGAGCGCAAGTTCACAACGCTGGCTACTAGTACCTCCAGGAACACAGGAGTGTACTACTTCAGCCCAAACCGCGATACCAGTGCATGGGTGAAATACATCCGCAGTGCTTTCGCAAGGTACGGTATCAGTGCACCATTCTGGTAAAAGGTCATTGGTCTTTTCTGAGTTGCATGGATCAATAGCAAAAACCTTTTTATTTAGTTGATTGCTATGTAATATTAAAAAGAAACAAACTACCAGAATTAAACTTTTAAAAATGCTCATTTAGGGGGGGCTCCCAATTGTCATGATTGTGGATATGGGAATTAGTTATTGCTTTCGGCGAAAATGTGCGAAAGAGTAGATTGTTATTATAATGACTGCACAGCAAATATTAATAATCAAAAAAGTGGCAAACCATGTATTGTTTTTTTGGGGGGCCTCTATGTCTGAATATTTGCGTATTGTGAATGAGGAGTTATCGGGATTCAACAAATCTCTGCCGGTAGCTTGCCTTAATTTTTCATCATCAATTAACATTTGAATGCTATTATTTTTTAAAACGCGTCTTCCTTGTGGTAAGTCCAATGAAGCTATGTTGAAGTTTTCCAAGTCAGGCGGGGTTACAAAATCACACTCAATTACATTAAGAACTTCCCGGTATCCAACTTCTCCATCGGATCGAATCTCATAGATCACCTTATTCGGGAACCAAATTTTTTTTGGTCCATTCTTGTTTAGCACTGCCTCTTGTAAAGAATAAGTGATATTGGTTTCAATTATCATATCCTTATTAGATCTTCTTATCATAACAGGGACATTGCCTGCTGTTCCATCAGTAACAATTGTGGTTTGTATCCCATTTTCACCTGTGCATTCATATCTGTTAAGGGTGTGTTTATTTGCATTTGTGAATTGCTTAACTTGGTTTATTTTCAAACCTTCAGCCCACCCAATGGGGGGAGGCCTATTTGGTGGTGCAACCAATTTGCTAAGTGGAAATACTAAACCAAGAAATCTGAAATCAAAGGAGTCGGGACGAGTCGGGCCAATTTCTTTACTTCGATCCCCAGTTGCTAGTGTACCGTATATTGTCTTTCCACCTTGATCATGAAAAGCGCCATCATTATTGATTAAGGAGACAGTTCGACGATTCCAACGTGGATGACTTAGTTGAACTTCTTGCTTGAAGAAATCATTATCACTATTAAATTCAGTGCTAATTTCCTTAACAACATCTTGGTATGAATTTAATGTGATTTTGGCTACTTCGTATTTAACTGATACTTTTAAAGTGCCGTATTGAATCTGTTTTCTCATCTTGATAATGTCTTCCATCAAGATTTGAACTTTATCCTCTGCTGATGTGACATTACCAGAAATAAATAAGATTGCCGCAAAAAAAATTCCCGTTATTTGCCCTCGCGAAAAACTTGAAAGTTTCTGCGATGCAATGTTAGTGAAATAGTTCTTTAACAATGAATCAGTACTCATTTTTTTAGCTTTGTGTTCGAAATAGTACTTAGTTTGAATTCACTACGTTATTAGAATCTGGTACGAACCAAGCAAGGCTAAACCACTATTCCTGCTATTCGTAAGACCCAACTACAGAAACAATGACCATTTCGGCTTTCTCACTCTCGGCATCCTTGGATGCGACGTACATATAATGCTTAAAGTTACCCGAGTTAGATTCATTATTGTTACTGACGTCAACGGTGATTGTTATTGAGTTGCCAGGTAGTATTGGATCTTTCGGAGGGGATGCTGAGGTGCAACCACATGTAGTTTCAACACGGTCGATAATAATTGCTGAAGTGGATATGTTGGTTATTTTAATCTTACGTTTAATCGTGCTTCGGAGTGGAACTCGACCCGTTTCGACAGATGTTGGTACGACTTCAATTAGTTGTCGCTTAACCTCTGCAGGCAGAGTGTCGGTTAACTGCGAATCTTGTTGATCTCTTTGCCACATATACCCCATCCCAATAAGTGTACATGACCATATCACAACTAAGCCAACAATAATTATTCGAAATCTTCTTGGGACTGAGTTGTTGGTAGACATTTTTTAATTCGAACCATTCTTAAGAACTAAACACCATTTATTTTCAAAGGTGCCTATGAATTTATTGTGAGAATATAAAATGCGTGAAGCCAATCTTATCTATAGCTGTACTTTTCCACTGTCGTTGCTCAAACTCGAATGAAGTAGCATCATAATCTCGCTGCCCCCTGCGCAAATGAAATTCAATGAAACGATTTTTACTAATGATCAAATAGTCTTTTCGTGGATTATTATTATCATCTTGTCTATTGGTTTTATGTGGAATTATAAAGTTATTTTTTGTTGAAGTCTTAAGACCGAGATCTTCTGGGGCGTAATTAAGTACGTGTGAGAATATGAAGTAGGGATTGTGTTTTTCTTCGGGACTATCTAAAGGCTCTAGTTTATTTCTGATAAATAGCAGGTCTTGTCCCCAGTCTAAGTTACTACCTAAGAGATGTTTCCATCCATTCTCAGGACCACCAACTAATTCATTAAAGTAAGCCAGTTGATGTGGGTAATAATATAAAGTTGAAAAGATGGCCCAAATTGAGCAACTAATTAACAAAACTTTAGATACAAATAGCATAAGTGTACTCTTGACGTTTGTCAATGTGATAAATGCTCTGCTTATATATATTACTGCAAATCCGATTACTGGCAAAACGTATCTAAGGTGGGCATTTATTTCTGTTTGTGAACTAGCAAGAACCAACACTGTTAATGGGGGGGTCACAAGAATTAATTCTTCTCGAAATAATTGGAGCAAATCGGTCCGATACACTCGAAAAACCAAGGATATGATTAACAATAACCAAATACCCAAGGCTCCTTTCACAGCCAGTGCATATAAGTAATAATACCACCAGCCGCCATCTTTCCATTCGCCTCTTAGGTAATTTAATTGTTGGTAAGATTCGAAGTCTTTTTTCTGAACATCAATCCCACGGAAATAGTTTGAAGGGAGCGGTACAGGTATTTTCTCAAGAAAAGTTTTCCTAAAACGATTACCAGGCTCTCCTGATTTTTCATTCCCAGTAAATGCTGAGCTGACAAACTGATATTGACCTAATTCAGTCAAAGAACCTTCAAATCCATATGCAAGATTTAGTATATAAAGTGCTAATAGTTGGATCATAAGAAGTTGTGTCAACTGATTGATAAATTGTACTAAATGAGTGTTGGAGTGATTGGCTTTACATTCACAGACATTCCGATCTGTAAAAAACCAAAAAAACCAAAGAAGAGGCCAAAGAAGAAAAAGAATAATCCATGTGGTCTTGGCAAGTTCTGCAAATGCTAAGAATATGCCGGCACTAATTGCATTCTGCCATGTCGTTTTCTTGAGCCAATTCCAATAATAATATGTAGCAGCCATGCCAAATACAGTGGCAGCACAATCAGATGTAATCAACTCGGCGTGAGCCAGAATATTTGGCGAAAAGCACCATAAGGTTGCAGCAGCCAAACCAGCTGGTGAACCATAAAGGTCTTCGGAAAAGCGAAAAGCAACCCAGCAACCAAATATACTGATTGGAATACATGCCCAGCGTGCAATGGTAAACAACCAAATTGAACGCTCACCATTCGCTTTTATGAAATTGGCTCCCATTACAAACACAGGCCGTGATCCAGCATCATCATGAAAGCTTGACCAATCTGTTTCATATCCAGCAACTATCACCGGTAGGGCCGCGATTGCACGAGTAATCGGTGGGTTGACGCGATACAAATCAAAACGCCCGAACTCCCAATGGCTAAGCCCTGCTACCAAATGTGCTGGCTCATTAAGTGTGGGGCTATGCAAAGTAGCGCTATAACCAAGCATCCCTGCGTGAATCGTCATCAAAAGAAGCAAGCAAAACAATTTCCACCTGCACAGGGAGGCAACTATGAAAGATTTGGATGGGGTTATAATCATGATTATCTATTGGGTGGATTAGTCGAGCAAATTATGAAAAGTACATTTTTTCACAAATGGCTAGTTCGACTGTCCTAGATCCTTTTTCGCTCCAGACTCTTTGGTGGGAGCCTGTAATGCTGTTTCCAATGGTGTAGCCTTGCCTGATTCTCCACAAACATTGAAAATGGATAGTCATCGTGTTGAAATTTGGCATGGCCAAGTAACGGCACATCGTCGTACCCACGTAACTTTTATAAGCGTGGCTTCTCAAAGCATTGCCATTGCCTCGCCTCGATTGATCCTGGTGTTGACTAGAAAAACCGTTTCAATACTTCTGTGTCCTTTCGTTTCGTCGGTGTGTGGAGTTTTCAGGTCTCATCTGAATGGTACCGTCATTTTCCGAATTGTGCGCACGTTGGCCTATGACAGAAACAGATCTTCTGTAAAATTGTTTCTGTCTGGAGTTGGTCTATCTTTATAACCGCTCCCGCCGATAATTCTTTGAACCCTCCCTGGGTCTTCCGCCATTAAATCACCAGGGAGGTTTTTCATGGCCGGTAATCTACCTGAATCGCAGTCAGAAGGCAGCAGCAGTTTTCAACTGATTCTCGATTCCTTCCTGTCATCGGTGGGACTACCTTTTTCTAACCTGCTCTCGGCCGAGCGCATTGCGCGAATCTTTGCACGGCATAACGGGTTGTTCGGAACTCACGGCGTTTATTCTACCGCCGTCATGGTCTGGTCGTTTCTGGGACAGGTTCTGCGGGACGGAAAAGAAGCTTCCTGCCAATCTGCCGTGGCACGTGTCATGACCTACTGCCAGTTGACCGGCAAGACAACGCCGACCGCTGATACGCGTAACTATTGCCGGGCACGAGCGAAGCTCTCTGTGCCTGCTTTGCGCGAACTCAGCGGGGAAATTGCTGACGAAATGGAAGAGTCAGCCGAGGCAGACTGGCTCTGGAAAGGCAGGCATGTCAAGCTAATCGACGGCTTTACCTTCACCATGCCTGACACCGAGCAGAATCAGGATGAGTTCCCTCAACAGTCTGCCCAGGCACCGGGCTGTGGTCTGCCGATCGCCCGTGCCGTGGCAATTCTTTCACTGGCGACAGCCTGTGTGCTGGATGCAGCCATCGGCCCTTACAAGGGGAAGCAGGCCAGTGAAACCGCACTGCTACGTACACTGTTTGGTTCGTTGAAACCGAACGATGTGGTCGTCTGCGATCGCTACCACTGCTCCTTCATGCTGATCGCCGCATTAATGAAGCGGGGGACGGATGTTTGTGCGCGACTGCATCAAAGACGTCACTCTGACTTTCGACGTGGCCGTCGACTGGGCAAGTATGATCATCTCATCATCTGGACCAGACCACAACGTCCCAAATGGATGGATCAAACAACTTACGAGCAGATTCCCGAGACCATTCTGTTGCGGGAAATTCGTTATAAAATAGTCGAAAATGGAAGACGGACTCAGGCGATGACAGTTGTCACCACACTCCTTGACGAAGAGCATACCAAAGCAGATATCGCCGAACTGTACGGCTTTCGCTGGAACGTGGAACTCGATTTGCGTTCGATCAAAGACACGCTCAACCTGGGACACCTGCGGTGCAAGTCGCCGGCGATGATTCGCTGTGAACTCTGGACCACACTGCTGGGCTACAACCTGATTCGCACCACTGCTGCCGGTGCGGCGGTGATACATGAGCCCCCCCCGGCAGATCAGCTTCACCTCAGCCTGCCAGTTCATTCTGTCCGCTTGGATGAACACGGCCTGCGGGCAGTTGGAGCAGCAGAGTTTGAAAGTACTCTGCCAAACCCTGGCAGACCAGATCGCTGCTTGTGAAGTCGGAAACCGGCCGGGGCGCGTCATCAAACGCAGACGCGGCACCTATCCACTAATGCAACAGCCCAGACAGGTTCTTAGAGACCGTTTACGCAACAATACCACTTGAAACACGTTACAACTCGACAGTACCATTCCGAACAGACCTTTTATCGCTGGAAGAAGAAATATGCTGGCCTGGGGGGCGCTGAAGTCCGTAGACTGAAGCATCTGGAAGAGGAAAACCGGAAGCTCAAACAACTTGTGGCTGACCTGAGCCTGGATAAGAGCATGCTTCAAGACGTTCTCAAAAAAAGCTGTGAGGCCCGCTCGTCGTCGTACTCTGGTGCAGGAACTGCAGGTTTGCGACGAAGTCAGTGAGCGGCGTGCCTGCCAGGTGCTCGGCTTGGGGATATCTATGGATGGCGATCAACATAGACTACCGCTTATGAATAATTGATAAAGTGGCTTATAATCCCACTCATATACATGGGGCGTCTTACGATGAAGATATTCAATGAAGGTGTAGTAACGGTTCTCTGAAGAGAGCATAGTATAAACCTTGATTGCTTTATATTTACACAAGTGGCTGTTATCATATCCCTTACGGCAATTGGCTGATTGGTCTGTGTTGATAGTAATAATCAATTAATACCATCCAGGTCTAAAAACAGATCGAAACGTCAGTGTTTCCTGTAGATCTAGGTCAATCAGTTCCCGCTCTCGCCTACTGGCTCAATCACGTTTCTGGTCAATCAGCTGACTGGCGTAATGATACCAGTCTTCTTCACGGTGGGAGCAGGAAAATCGATCACGCAGATGCCCCAGACCGCCGACGGCCTCAGCAGAACAGGTCAGTCCATACTGGAGATCTTGAACCCAAGAAAGACCTTCCTCTCCGGATGCTGACCGTGCTCAATGAATTTATCAGGGAGTGTCCGAGCATTCATGTCAAAAGGAGGTTGAATACTCTGGCAGAGCTGTTTGCTTCCAGAGGAGTACCGCAGTGCATCCGAAGTGACAACGGTCCGGAATTTGTCTCGAAAGCGATTCGACGCTGGCTGAGTCAACTGAAGATCATCTCGTTGTATATCGAGCCGGGAGCCCCCTGGGAAAACGGTTATGCGGAAAGTTTCAACAGTCGATTCCGCGATGAATTCCTGGCAGTCGAAGTGTTTGAGAACCTGGGAACAGCCCGCAGGCTCACAGTTGCCTGGAAGGAAGATTACAACAGACAACGCCCACACAGTTCGCTGGGATATGTTACGCAGGCAGAGTTTTCGAGTCGCTGTGCAGTTTCCAATCGGGCTGCGCCCTCATTCCAACTGCACAGCGAAATTACCTAAACCAACCTTCATAAGACTTGATACAGGTTTTTAAGGCAGGCCCCGTATAGTAGTGATCAGAAAAAGCAGAATCTGTATAGAATTAACTTGCACACTGTTTTTATGATTCGTATTCTTTAACACTAAGGTATATTTGAGCATTATATTTGGCCATCTCTTCATGATTCAATTAGATCATATCTTCTTATGTCAGGTTCACTTCAATGGCATCAATAACAATCACAAATGTAGAACGAATTTCAAACGGTGTCCGCATCCATGGACACTATGATGATAAATTATCTGATGTTATCAGTGTTAAGGTCGTCCACCGACTCAGTAATGCGAATCGAGGTATTGTAGAATCGACAGAGCAAGGTGATAAAGGATGTGTTCGAATTAATTCGACCAAACACAATCTTAAATATCAAGATAATGTTCGGGTATTCGGTGTAAAACATACTCCTGAAGCAAACGGTACCTGGAAAGTTCGAGATGTCACAGAAAATGAATTTGATCTACTAAACTCAGAGTTCTCAATAGAACAATCTGTCGCTGCAGGTGAATGGTTTATTGATGACCTTTTTGACTCTTTGGCGGTCAAAGTTGATGGTGACCCTCCGGCAAGATCTTGGGTGTGCGATGTAGTTCTATCGAGAATCATGAAATACCATTTTAAAGCAATTTTGTTTCGACATGGATCTCCGTCAGTAGTCTCGTCTGCAGAATATTATTACGAACTTACGTGAGATGTTTCTAATTGTTTACAAGTTGTAGTTAAGCACTGGAGAATTAGGTTATGTCCCCAGAAGAAGTACCACAAGTAAGAATAAAGAACATTGTCTATAATCTTAAAGGTATTGTTGCTGAAAGCGCAAAGATCGATGAAGTGAACCCACTGATCGCTACAATCAAGACTACTATCAAGCCAGAACACTGGGACCTTATGGGAGGAAAGGGAGCGATTTCTGCCTTTATTCCATCTCCAGACAATTGGTGGAGACTCATAATACGTTGCGAAGAAGATGTACATGCAGAAGTTGAGAAACTACTAGATGATCTGAAGGCTCCCAGTTAAGGATGGCAAGATAGAGGGAATCGTCTTGGATTCTATTAGACACTCGGTGGGGCTGAGAATGGATATCGTAAGAGTTTTAAATGTCGTCAATGACACTGTCAATGACACTAGTGATTATCTAGGCGTTGATGGTAATGGAGTTATTTCTGGACTTCTAGAAGGTTTCTTTGGAGAAGAATTCCTCAAAGAGCTATTTACGGTCCTAGGCGAAATATCACCTATATTGACTAAATCATTTGGAAACGCGGCAGGTGAGGTCTCGCCTGAGATTGCGGATGCGATCAAACAGGTTCTGAATACCATCAGTGAAAATCTGAGTTTCGCAATTAAAAATTTACAGGACTTGCCGGGGCCGTTCAGTAAGGGAGCGGTTGATGCATTTGAAAAATTGAGGTTGTTAGGTGAGATCGCCAATTGCATCAACCTAGATTTAGAAGTGGGATCTCATACATTTGATATTTCATACTATGATTTTATCCAAGCCAAAATCAACATTGTTGTAAACTCTATCACTGAGTTGAACATGGCTGTTCATGGTACCGATGAAAGCGAAGGATTTCTTCTTCACAGCATATTTGGAAGTTTAGAAGAACTTTTCAAACAGGCCTTAGATCCAGAAGGAACTAATCTAGTTGAGCTTCTTGGCTCAACCTTAATTACAAATTTTCTGTCTACAGAATTAATTGAGCATCTGCTTGATGCAGCGATCGAACGAAAGTCATGGTTTTGGACAGATTTGCCAGGCGGTAAAATTACCGGGGTCCTTCATTATTGGATCAATCATCCTGAAAGTTACGGCTTAGAATCTGACAATGGCTTTTGCTGTGATCCAAATTCTAGCAAGTCGTGGAATCTTGCCCTTGAACGTGAATATCGATTACGCTTGGTGGCTGCCTATGACGCTTATTTCGCTCAAAGATTGAACGGTGAAATCGAAGATTCTCTCTCAAACGCAGATCAGCGCGTTTCATTCGAAATATTAGGCGACATTATTTCAATTTTTTTTGAGCAAACAACTAAATTTGTCCTGGAAACAAACTGCTCTCCTCAAATCGATTTGGAGCTCCCTGGTTTCGACGATATTGGCTTTAAACTAGCAAGGTTTAGTGCGCCCCAATTGTATGTACCTATCAAAGGTTTAATCGGTATCATTTTTCGTGGCGTATCTTTTCTATCAATAAATAACTCTGCTTTTATTGAACTTATTGCATCAATTGTTGCCCGTTTTTTTTCATCGATAATTGAAGGAGTTATAGTAAGTCTGTCATCAATCATTCGAGTAGTTGGAGCATACGGACCAATCACTCCCCCTCGTATCGAAGGAGAAATCTATCGATGGAGTACAATGGAAGCAATAGAAGGAAACGTTTGCGTAGCAACTGATAGGTTGATGTATATTGCTGTCATCAGGCATCCGAATCTACTTTTTTCGGAAGATTGTTATATTACACTTAGCAATAATTCTTTGATAAAAGATTTTGCAAAAGATATTGGTGCATACCTCGATATGTGCTACCTAACATACACCAACGCTCCTCGATTTTTTACTATGAACGCACTCGATGAGGTGACGATTATTCGTGCAGAATACGCTCATGGTAGGCTGCTACTTCTGGCAACTACAAACCATACCGTTGACGAATATCAACCTATTTTACGTGCGTACTTTTGTTGTCATATGGTTGCAATGCGTCCTGGCTCAACACCATTCGCTCCATACAAAATTGATATCCCTATTAAGTCATTACCTAACAATGCACAAGTTAAGATCGTTTCGAATCTTGGCGGTACAGCGACGTGTCAAATATTTCGTGTATGAAACGTGTTCTATTAAAGTTCCTTTGACTCGTTATCTTTATCTCGCATTTGGTTATCTAAGGTAAGAACACGGAAAAGTTTCAGGATACTTTATGATGGACGATCAATCCCAAAATCAAAAGCGTCGTTTTCAAACCCGTTTCTTCGAAACTGATAAAGCAGATCAAATCTTGCCATTTGTTTTGGAAGCCCTGAATACTGTGGGAGCTGGTTCAGCTTGTGTCGTTAGAGGAAAATCAGGCGATAATGATGAAGAGAGCCCTGCCAAGGGGATTCAACTAACAGCACCTCTTGAAGAAGCATTGCTAATTGAGCACCAAATCGAACAGATGAGCAAGCTTGATTATACAGTTCACTTTGAATCAAAGATTCTATATCCACCAATTATAAAACTAAAGAGTGACCTCACACCTAAAATATTAAATACGATCTTAAAAGAACTTGAAATTCTACCTCCAGATCTTTCCTGTCAGTGCATGAATGAATCTGATAATTCAATCATTATTTTCATATCAGGCCCAGCAATAGATATACGAAAACAGGATTATCAAGAAAAGGTATTACCAAATTTCTTTATTTTTATGAGTAATTTAGGCTCGATTGAATACCCCGATAGAAGACAGTCTTTGGGAACCTAATCATATCTAATGTGGTCCTGTGATCTTGGTCACGTGTTTCGACTAAATTATCTGGAAAATGACAATGCCGATACGCTTCTATGTCCTACTTGACAACGGCCAAATCCTACCATTCTTGTTTGATCGTTCGGAGACTGTGTCAGAAAACCGAATAACTCTTGAGAAACCTATATCCCTAGATATTGAATCATCAGATGGCCAGATAGTATGTCTCAGTGTCGATGTCGAACGAAGTCGACTTTTCACTACCTCAACAAACTTGCCTGCGAATTGGGTTGCAATCCACGAATTAAACTTAGATGGAAGTTTAATTCGTCGAGGAGAGCTTAAAGAAACTCCTAGTGCAGGTGTAACTGCTTGTGGATCTCTAGGAGCTGTTTCCAATATCAACTCTGGTATTTTTTTATGGCACCCAAATCAACCTCTGCTTATCCCACTAGCTCCACAGAATATTCGAGGGATTGATGAGATTCCCCGGCCCGGACTTTGGTGGCCAGAGCAAGGCATTTTATTCCTGCCCAATTCAAAGAGTGATCTTGTTGTTTATGATGTTGGCGCTGGAGTTCCACATGTTTTATCTCTTCGTAAGTTTGAAATTGAACCATATAGAGGTGGGGATGATCAACATCTTGGAGTCGTTTCTATACACCTTCACCTAGACAAATTGACGATTGCATGGAGTTCTACCTCTCCAATTAGTGGGCCGGATCCGAAATTTGAGAGCATCGTTAGACAATATCATGCTCTAAAATTTGTAGAGCTAATGCGTAAAGGAAAATCACTGAAAGAGGCTAAACAAAATAAATCTGATTTTCCTGAAGTTTCTATTCACGAACAAATCTCGACTGTTCTGTTTCATCCCCCAATTACTGCCGACGATCCCGAAGAGTTATTTGTCACAGGCTTTCCCAACGGACAATTTCGACGGTATATCAAGGAGACACCAGATCCAGGTAATCCCCCTAGACCACGTCCCCCTATATGGAAACTTGCAGATAACTTAAAGCTTAAAGACTATCTATCTAGTCTGGATCCGCCAATAACAACGGAGTATGCTAGATTTCTTCATCTCATTCCTAACGCTTAGCCACTAAGCTTTCAGGCTATTCCTATCTGTAATTAAATGGTTTTCCTTCCCTTTTCAATAAGCAATAAAACCGGCTCACTCTTCTATCAAGTTCCCATTCGCCAGAACCAAACCACGCTAGCATTTGGATAAGATTTATGTAGTGCCTGCCTACCATCCCAAAAATCGATGTGTTGTGTTACCTCATTACCTTCAAAATAAACGATACCTTTCCAAGATGGTCGATTATCCCATCCGGATACGTCAATCTTCCCACCATTTTGTACTCTACAAATCCGAGCCATTCCATCAGCATTTCGAACACGCCCATGTGGGCAATAGTTTACCATTGAGGCGTCAGGTAGAGAATAGTTTGCTTTTATGATCGCGTCTGATAAATTCAATGCACAACAAAACGTACCAGGCTGACTTGAGCAATCTGGAGGAAGATAAAAAACGCAGCTTTGAACTGAGCAACCATATTTTGAAAAAAACGGCGTAATTTTACTCCAACTCCAAGCCTGAGTTGACGAATTAAGTTCCGTTTTTGCATCTTGTCCACTGCTATCCATATCTTATTCCTCATCTCAGAAAACGGTTGTTTGATTTTAGTCAGAATTGTTGTGAAGTTCCCCAGAAATAGTGGGGGCTGGAATAAGGTTATACTGCCTGCTCAAACATTTCGGGAATCACCAAGCGTGCGCGTTTTCTCTTCTTTTGAGGCACTTTCCACCCTTCCCGACGCCATAAACGGTACACACGGGTGAAGCTGGCCTGCCAGCCTTCCCGCTGCAGCAGCCTGGCGATCCGGCGATAGCCGAACCGGGGCCGTGACCGCACCAGCTCATACATGCGTTTGACCAGAGACGGCTCATCACTGCGTGGGCTCAACTGGTAACGCTGAGTGGAACAAGGCTGATCCAGAACCACACAAGCTCTCCGTTCAGAGACACGGAACTCCTTCTGGATCGCTTTGACGGTGGCTCGTTTTCGGGAAGGGCTTACCAGTTTCCCTCCGAGATATATTTCAACATCTTGTTGTCCAGAGACAAATCAGCGACCAGTTCTTTCAGTCGTTTATTCTCATCTCCCAGTTGCTTGAGACGCTTGGCTTCTTCCGATTTCATGCCGCCATACTGATTCCGCCAGCGCAGATAAGTCTATTCACTGACTTCCAGGATCTGCAGCACGGATGCCAGATCTTTACCGGCATTCAGCATCGCATCTGCATCACGCAGCTTGCGGACAATCTGCTCGGGGTTGTGACGTTTTCTTCGCTTGTTCATCAAACGTTCTCCTCGTCAAAAGAACGCTAAGAACCTTCATAACATTTGGACCAGTTTTTGAAAAGCAGACCAGTGTGTCGGTATTTAGAATCGCTAATGGGGTCTGATGTGGCTTTACTTTTTATGATTATTCGGTGGTGTTCCTTATCCCATCGATCATTGTCCCGATACATGGAACCATAATTATTACCCACAGCGAGGCTTACGGAACTGAAAATACTTTTTTCTCCATGATTACGATAGGCTCCATGACGACTGATGTCCATTTCTAACTCCTCACAAAAGAAAGTATGAGACTGAAGTGGCATATAGAATGAAACTTGTCTGGGTAATATCCGTTATGCAGAAGTACAAAGTAGAAGAATATATATCACGGGCGCTGGTTTCATGCATGCTCCTTTCAATGGGAAGTGATGCGATGTAAATCAGGCAAGAAACTTCTGTCGAAAGCTAATTTTCTTGATAAACACATAGTGCATGTGTACGCTTTAATAGTGCTTATGGTTCTATATGTGATTAAAGCAAGCAAACTGGAATTGAAACTCTTTTCTATTTTATGCCGGTATTTGTCGCTAAATTAAAGTTGACTGGGTCACTCATGTGAAAAGTGATTGACCATAGATCGAAGAGCAGGAAAATGGCTGATTCCCAACCTCGAAATGTTCCAGCAGGTGGTTCCGCTACGATAAATGGTGTGCTTTATCAACTCTTGTGGAGCTTGCTTCGAGGGACCAGTGCAACACTTATGCGTGATCCTGAGACCCAAGATGATGAATTGATAGATGTGACCATTGCATTAGAACCAATCGGTGGTGGTGGTGACTTGGTGGTTGAAACAGAGGTACGGAAATCGGTTGAGCAACTCAAGGCTCGGCCTGGAGGTGGTACCTGGTCCTTGCGTGAAATCATTGAGTCGGTCATTCCAGATCTTTACTTGGCCGCAATGGAGACAGATGGTGATACTGAATTCCGATTTGTTACTGAGGGCAGAATCGGGAACTGGGATCTTGTCTATAGTTTTTTTCAATCTTTGAAAAGACAGGAATGTCCTGATCATCCATTAGATGGCCTTGATGATAAAGATGAACTGAAATTCCAGAAACAGTCGGCAGGTAAAGCTGACTCATTCTGGGAGCGTGAGAGTTACACTAAACGGGCACTCTTCGAAAAGATTGCTACAGAAGTAAGAAAAAGAAAGCCCGTTAAGGACAATGAATCTGAAATAGAGACTCATAGAAATATCTGGAGGGTTTTAGGGAATTTTGAATTTGTTGGTGGCCAGTATATGGATCTGGTCCAGCAAGAAATAGACTCGCACCTTCTAGCAGTTGTTGACATACGCGACAACGTGACAGAGATACGGAATTCACTTGCAATGAAATTGGCAAGCTTGGCCACAGTAGGTGGGGCAAAAATAAACTGCGAAGAGCTCTTCAGAACTAATGGGCTCAAAGCGATTCCTCTTTCTGATTTAGCAAAACTGAGAAAAGCCACTCAAAAGTCAACCCAAAAGTCATTGAAGAGACTTGGCTATAATACTTCTGATGATGTTAGATGGGATGCTGTAAAGAAGACCATTGAAGATTGGCCAGACACATCTCCGGTTTTGGTAATTGCAGGAGAAAGTGGTTGCGGAAAATCATGGAGAGCCTATGGGATCTGTGAATTAGAGCAGTCAAGAGAATGCTTGTGTGTAATTTCTAATCCTGGTGAGAACTTAGACCTAACTCTTGCAAGGGCTGCCAGCAAAATCTGGCAAAATATAGCTGGGCATGATGAGGCTATTCCACTATTTCAGATTGGGCGTCGACTCAGAGATGTCATTCCAAACATTGCCTTCCCTTGGTTAACTCTTGTAATTGATGGAGCAATAGATCCATCTCTGGCCTTAGAACTTATGAGAGAGGAATGGGAAGAGTGGGGCGTGAAGCTGGTGCTAACTTTACAACTAAATGATGCCCTGAATATCGAGAGCAGGTCTCGAGGCAGATGTAAGGTGGTCACTATCGGAGATTTTACTTCTCTTGAACTTAATAGCTATCTAGAGTCGTTTTTAGGTGAAGCCTGGCCGGAGACTCCAGCTTCCATCCGCACGCCACTTCGAAAGCCTTTAATAGCAGCAATGTATAGGAAGATTGTCGAAGGCCAAGAATCCGTGGAGTGGATGCCAGAGTCAGAATATCAATTATTTCAGGAGTTCTGGAATACAATAGAAAATCCCTACGACCAAAATTGCCTTGTCAAACTCGCCGAGAGCTACATTGCGCGTGGGATAGCTTCATGGACTGTCGATGAGATTATCAATATTGGCGGCAACGCCCAGACCACTAATCGACTAGAGGCTGCTGGATGGCTGCGTCGCTCTAACACAGACCTGCTCCCGGAATTCGAATTCAGTCATAATCGCCTTTTGAATTGGGCAGGAGCAGTCTTTTTGGTTGCGCGCTATGCTAAGAATGCCGATAGCCAAGAACAAATCGAAAATCAGTTGCGACAGTATCTCTGGAGGGAGTCGGGGACCGATCAACGATGGCTAAATTATTTAACAATGGATTTTTTATGGTTAGCTTGCAATCATGAGCAGGTTAAAAGCCATGTGCCGCAAATGATCGACACAATCATCAATAATAACTTGTTTTATTCTCGAGTAGTTTATCAAAAACTGCTCCCGACCTTGGGAGCTATAGTTTTAAATTCACTGGAATCTCAATTAAGGAAGAGCATTCGGACTCCGATGATCCTGAAACTGGTCATTGATGCAATTTGCGAAATAGGTGGAAATGAAGTAGCGACGATGTCGCGGCTGTTGTTGGTTGATGAGAGCCCATTAATCCAGGTTGCTGCCGCACAAATATTGAGTGAATGCCCAGATGCCGATGCTCTCGATAAGCTGTGGAGCCTGCATTGCGAGTGCCAAGTAAATCCAGATAAATATATTTTTCAAGGAGATGAGTCATCCCCATTTCGATTACATCAAATTACTTATTCTGCCCTAAAGTGCTGCTGTTTGGCAAAACCAGAATGGGTTAGTGAAATAATCAGAAAAGCCGAAAAGAACGATGGGATAATTAATGATTTAGCAAATTTAATATCTGAAGTTCCTGGCACTGTGGGACGGGACCTATGGCTCGAGCATAAGAGGGAATTATTCGACAAAGTTCCAGAAGGTAAACTCAAATGCATTGCTAGATGCATTGATATATTTTCCGATCATGATGAGTTGGATTGGATTAACGAGCATGTCAGCGACACAGATAGTCAACTGAGTTCAACTGCACTCAAAGTCTTGGCGAGACTCGCCCCTTTGAAAGCAATCGAAAACCTTGAGAATGTACATCACAGTGTATTCCCATTCATAACACACTGGTTTTCGTTGCAGTTACTAGTTTCTCAGACAAAATTGACTCAAGATAAAGTCAGAGAGATTCTTGAAGTTACAGATCATACATGGGCAGTAGCCAGTTTTTATAATCAACGATTTCAACATGTTGATAGAGACACTCTCGAGATCATGATCTCGAAGCTGGAGGCTGACATAGAGTCAAGCCTAGACGAGCCTGGAGACTATTCAGGAAATCATTTGTTTGCCCCAATGAGATTGTTGGTGCAAGCAAACACTCATGATCAACTTGCGCACTTGAGGGAATATTCAGGCAGTAGATTTGAGCAATTGCTGGTAGGTCATATATTGAGAATCGGCCCAAGAAGTGGAGCGTCTTCTGACTCTTTGGTGCTTAGAGAGTCTATTGGTCTTCTTTTGCGTATCAACGGAGATGGATACTGTCAGGCGGTAAACAGTCTGCTGATAGCTGAAAGTCATTTTGGACGACATGATGGAATGACCTTCGCTCAAATGAAATCGAATTCAGAAACGCTCCAGATTTTGACCAACATCTGCGAATCAGAAGAAAAAATGGATGGTCATTATGTTGAACAATGTCACGCTGCTTCAGTATTGGCTGCTAATAATGTGTGGGCTCCGATATTGTCACTTATTAGCAAGGCTGGATTTGAGTTGTTGAAAGAAGTATCCCATCTGCCATTATACGGAATTCGCCCCGATACTGAACTTCTTTTGGAAGTAACCAATAGGGCTGAAACTGCCCCTGAATCACTTTCACCTGGGGATATAATTTCTTTAGGGTTTGGAACTGAGAGGCATGCCAGAGTTGTATCGAATCTTTCAAGTCACTTTGTTTTTGATACCGAACATGCACAAGCGTGTGTATTTGCTTTGTATTTATTAAGTGATTCAGATGATAAAAACCTTGGTTTTCTAAAGAAACAACTTGAGGTACAGAGGCATAGACATCTAGCCATGCTTGCATTGCTGAGGAATGGAACCCAGCCTGCACTGGAACTACTTGAAGATCATGCTACGGAAGGGAATCTTGCTGCTATACTGATCAATGAGCTCGAAGATCGTGCAAGTGTTATAGAAAAGGTAAAGTACTCTATTTCCAGCAGTATGGAAGACATCCCCAATTTCATTTTGTCAGGCACGATTCAAAATCTCGTATCGCAAGTCAATAACCGAGAGGCATTGGCTGAAGTACTTTCCGATCCCAAAACAGAAGAATTAATTCGAGACTTGGCATTTCAGGATGATGATGGTGGCCTAACGGCAAGTCAAAAGTATGATTGGATTTTATGCTTATCAAAGTTGGATAAGAATGCTGCATACATTGCAGCTAAAGCTGCCTTAATGAATCGGGAGATTAGGAATCGAGATTCTTACCCATCTCTGATGATGAGTATTGATGATGAGCTTGCTGTCCCTTTCCTTCTTGAAGTAATCAAGTTTGAAGCAGATAAAGAAGTCAAAGTTGCGATGGGAAGAGCTCTTGCTAGATCTCCAATCTCAGAACATTTATTTCGTGAGCTAGAATCAACGGATTCCAGGTCTAGGTTCACCGCCTGTTTCATCTCCAAATGGCAAAGGCCATCCAATGAGTTAGAGCAAAGGGTAAGATCGTGTGTTACTGATATTGATGAATCAGTGTCTCGAGAAGCAGCCATTGCTATTAATGCGTTAATGGTTCAACGGGAAGTGGATAAATTAGGTGAATTATTCCTGCAAACAGTTGAAGATTCGATTCGATGGCTGCTTCTTGAAAGCTTACTAACTTTGAGTGATGTTGGTGATAATTTCAATCCATGGCCCATATATGGGCCAGATATAGTTAAGGAACTTTCTGTGTTTCAAATTGACCACTGTAATCGTGAATTGAAAAGAAAACGAAATAAGCGATAGCTAAATAATCATCCCTTCAAGGATTAAAGAACTATCGACCTCTTTCCAATTCTGTTCGAGGTGTTAAACTAATTTCTCGATGCGCCTCCCAGATTACCTCTACCGCTTTCTGCGCATTGCGTCCGACATAGTATTTCATGGTCGTGTCAATGTTAGAATGTCGCATCAGCAGCGTCAAAACGTCTGGCATTACCTTAAGGGACCACCTCTCACCGAACTCCCTTCGCAAGTCATGAGCCGAAGCATAGCGTGGTTTCCGCTTCCCGGTTTCCTTGTCGATGTTTCCTTTGTCACCGACAACGACGTTTGCTTTCTCTCCAACGTCTACTATCTGCTTTGAGACAGTGGAGGAAAGCGTTCTCTCGGTTCGCTTGATTCTGGCAAACTTCCTGTCATGCTGGATTGTCAGAACGTTGATGTAATCGGGATTGATCGCTCCGGGTTGTTCCTCCAGATCCATTCTGAACTGTCGCCTATCACCGTCGCACGACCACCGACGGTGTTATGAACCAAATCTTTCAAAACCTTGTGTCCCTTCCCCGATCATGGCCGAGGGATGCCCACCAGCGCGCCTGAGTGGAAATGGCCTAACTAATCTTGGGTTATGCAATTGTGCTTTTGATGAGCTCCCATTTTTCGTAGATCACTGGAATATTTATTCACAGTGTGAGATAGACTTCAGCATCTTGGAGTCTGGAAATGATCAATTTGAATGAATGTCAGTTTAAAAGTTTTCGAAGCATCATTTTCAATTGGCCCATTTGCTAATTAGAAATAGTAAGTTCCGTATGCAGGTTTGAGATAGGAACTGCCCAGTGTAAAAATAGTCATATAATTTCAAATAAAAGTTCACTCACACGTGACAACAATGTGTTCGGATGTTAGCTTTTATCCTAAGGGCTTGAAACAGCACGTTCCTATCTGATTTCTGTTTTGATATTAGTATCAAGAATGCTTAAGTAACTATTGTGCTTTTGTGATTTTTTGCTGCTGGTACAGATTAAAACGTTCATCTTGCTTTTAACGCTTTGCTTTGGAAGTGATCCAATGAGTAAATATGTAAAAGAATTGATCATCTCGGAGATCGAATCACATATCAGCGATGTACGTGACTTCGTCGTGATAGATTCTGCAAAAGTGGATGCGATTACTGATAACAGTTTCCGCCTCAAACTGCAGGAAAAGGGTCTGACTGCTCTGACAGTCAAAAACTCACTCGCTCGACGGGCATTTGCCAATAAAGGCATTGAGGGGTTGGGAGAGGTTCTCAAGGGACCTTCAACTCTGGTCTGGGGGGGTGAGGATATCGTTGAGCTCTCTAAAGAGATGAGTAAATGGGCTAAGGAAATCCAAGAGCTCGACATCAAAGGAGGACTGACAGAGGGGACCTCGCTAACAACTGATGATGTGACCAAGCTCAGCAAGAGTCCGGGGCGGATCGAACTGATCGCCGACATTGTGGGCCGGATTCTAGGACCAGGTTCACAACTGTCAAGTGCAATCAAAGGACCCGGTGTAACCGTGGTTGGTCAGGTCAAGTCGATTAGCGAAGACGAGGAGCTTACTCTAAGTCGACTAAAGGCACTCGCAAGTGCAAAAAAAAATATCGCAGCCAAAACGGAAGAGCCCAAAGATGGTGAAGGCGATGTCGCCACTTTAATTGCAGTTGAAGATCCGACAGAGAAAAAATTCCAAACGGATGAATCAGAAAATGCACATTTGAATAATGGTCAAACTGATATTGCGTCACCTAATGATTGGCGTTCTAATATAGGGCCCGTGAAGGAACACGGGGATATCACTAGTCCCCCTATCACAATTCATTTGGAGGCAAGAGACTCCATGGGCGGACAGTTCAAAGACCCTAGTATGATAACACAGTCACTGAAGTTAGTGATGAGCACTGACAGTGATCATGGAATAAAAGAAGCCCTAGCAATAAGAGATCCAAACATGGATCTGCTCGATTTGGTGGGCGATGATTCTCTAATCGAGAGTGCTAGTATAGATCTAGGGATCAATGCAGCTTTTGTATCTCATTCACGACGATGTGAGTTTATTTTAATTGGATGGCATACATTCGCAGAACCGAAAAGGGTTCTCGATTTCTTAAATCATGAATTTAATACTTCTCCGCATAATTTAAGCGTTTTTAAAAATTTTGCTGGAAAAAGAATTTTCAACCTGAGAGTTGAAAATACACATTCAGAAGAAGAATTAAAGCAAACGCTCTCCAATTTTCAAAGCGTCAACTCCGGGCGAATCGTTGTTGAAAGTAATGATGAGATGTGGGAAATATGGGTTGAAAGAGACCCTCTGCTTGGAAGTATTTGTAGTGACAAGCCAATTATTGTAGTAACATTTTCAACTAAGTTACTCAATTCCCAATCAAAGAATAGACTTTGTAAGCTTGTTGAAAACACAGGGGTTGCTTTTTCTGAAAGCCATAATCAAACGTGGCTTGTTGATCAAATTCGAAACTTGCAGAAAGACAAGGCATAGAAATGGCGTTCAACGTTGATGATCATCCATTAGATACAAGCTTAATACTTCACACGGAGTCTAGAAGCCCTAGAAAACAAAAAGAAAATTGCTTTGGAAGTCTCGGCTACTTAGAAGATGATAAGTTAAATTTTGTCACTGGACCTGATGATGAGTTTGCATCATTCTGGTTCATAAAAACTTCAGTAACTGACCCCCACAAATGTAAAGATGCAGAATTCATAGAAAATCAGCTTCGGAAAGGTGAATTTGGGATTGCATTTATATGTAATCCACAAATTGTATGTACTTATTCTATTGGTATTTTGGCGTATCGCAAGAACACCTCACCAATAGAATATATAAGCGATATTGGAATTAGTGAAGATGGAGTGTCAATTAAAGAAGACGATTTTGATGAAGGATTCACTGCAATCGAAAGCCGATTTGGGTTTGATGTTCCAAAGGGCTCAGATGAGTCCCAGCGGTTGATGTTCCCTTATATCACAGGAACCATCCATAAAAATAATGATGCATATACGGGTTTAAAATACTCGAAAATCTTAGAGGAGAGTAAAACTTTTGCTAGATTATTTGAAATGGACGATGCAATAAATGTAATCGAAGATTTTCAAAATGAAAACCTGCCATATTTAATTCAATCAGATAAGTTTTCAATACCAAAATCTGAGCAGAAGGGTGTTGTTGAAGTAATGATTTATGTTTGGATCAATGATTCAACTAAACAGCTTGAACCTTTCATGTGCAGAAAAAGCGTAGAACCTAAAGTTCGCAAGGTAAAATTTAATTTCGAGTAATTTAGATGATTTCCCCAGACGCGAATTGATTCTTTATGATGACGACCGAGCAACTTTTGAAAACGTTTCTCTCGACTATTGTATCTCTTGTTCCAAGTATATTAGCACTATATCTAGTCCTCAAAGGAAGATCAGAGGTTAGTACTTCGAAGAAGAGCGGACCTCAAAAGAAAGATGCATGGCTAAACACCAAATTAAGCGAATCAGTCTTATCTGGCACTGATCTTTTGAATGTAGACAAACCCCTCTCACGTATAGTGAGTAATACTTACTACCAAAGCTTAAGGAAAGAACTTTTCTTACTTTCAATCTCGGGTTTTTTCCCCTTTATACTTACATTTGTGAAAATAGCACTCGCTAATCCAGATTTACATAACGATAGCAGTAAAAATATCGCCTTTGCCTGCCTAAGTCCTCTCGGAATTATAGCTTTAATTCATTTTATTATAACCACAAAGGTTCTCATGATTAAAGATAAGGACTTTTATCAAAAGCATAAGAACAACCCACCAGGAGCATTTAAGATTCTAGCAAGGTTAAACTATGTTATGTTAATCGTCGTCGCACTAGCTGCATTTATCGTAAACTACGTGACTCTCCCATACCAAGAAAATGCCAGTACTGCTATTCAAATAGAACAGCCGTGAAAACTACAGTATATTAAAGGGTGTAGTTCTAGTAATTCACCGATGCAGATCACTTTTTATCTTCAATCTAACATACAAAACTTCATTCGCTTAATAGAACCCGACAGATCATGCCCGCCACCCAGCACTACCACCTTGATCCCCTGCCCTTTCAGTAAGTTCTTGATCATTTCATCTTCACGTTTCTCTTCTGCCTCTTTATCAAATCGAATCTTACCATCTTTGCCAGCAGGATTTGCAGCTTCAAAAGTCTCTGCGTTCTCAAGAGGCAAAACAGAGTTCAATTCATTTGATATCAGTAAATGAGCGGCGGCCCCCATTTGTAAATAGTCTCGCCGGTACTAGTCTGCTTTTCAAAAACTGATTCAAATTTATGAAGGTTCTTAGCGTCCTTTTAACGAGGAGAACGTTTGATGAACAAGCGAAGAAAACGTCACAACCCCGAGCAGATTGTCCGCAAGTTGCGTGATGCGGATGCGATGCTGAATGCCGGTAAAGATCTGGCATCCGTGCTGCAGATCCTGGAAGTCAGTGAATAGACTTACCTGCGCTGGCGAAATCAGACCGCCAACGGCCTCAGCAGTACAGGTCGGTCCATACTGGAGATCTTGTACCCGATCGTAGTCAGCCCCAAGCCACTGCCAATCATCAACAGTGCTTCCTGAGTGAACATCTCCCAGAAGAATTCCGCGGAAGTACGATATCCATATTAGCCCACTCCGCTAGCACCCGATTGGTTACAATCCGTGCCCCTACGTGATCTGATGGAATCCTGACCTTACCGAACGATCCTCGCTTCAACTTCGAATAACAGTCGTTAAGACGATGTCGATGTAGCACAGCAATTTCAGTTCTATTCGGCACAAATGACAATGAGAGATGGTCTCATCGAGCGGTATATTGGTTTCAATATCTGCAATTGATAGTTTGAGAAGTTCGCCAATGGTCTGTAGCAAATGGCCGAATCCAGATTCGAAAAATCTCGCTGCACTTAAATCTTGGGGCTGATTAAGAGCACAGGCCATTTTTGATGTGGATTTGCGAGGATCTTGATATTTTCTTTAAAGAGACCGAATGGGCATGCACATAAATTTAGTGCATTTATGTAGACATCACCCTGCGGCAATGGTAAATTTACTTAAGTCAAAATGCGTTCCTTTGATAACTGTACGGGTTATTAATGAGTTTCTAAAAGCCTTCATTGGAGATGACAACCAAGAATACTTGGCTGCCCTGATATCTAGTTTTGAGATCGAGGGCTACGAAACCGCTACACTTTTCTCAAGTCCGATAACGAACCTCTCTGTGCCTAGTGCACAGCATAGATGCCATATGATGAGGACAGTAACTAAGTTTTTTGCGAGCTCTTGCTGGCGGACGGTCTATTTCCGGTCTTGGTCCTCATCTCACAGCAACGGCGACTTGAGCAAAAGGGCATACATGAGTGAAGCGAAACAATCAAATACGAAGCCATTTTCCGAGCCTGAAATCTACTTACTGAAGAGCTTTGGGAATACCTACTATGAATCACCTTTTTAATTGAGCTTGCTGTCGTCATTTTGCCATGTTGCGTGGAACCGTCCAACTCCGCCGACTCGATACAGCGTGTGCCTGATCGATTTGACGAGAATTCCATTGGCACCATTAGAAACGTCAAATGCTTTGTCAGAAACGGCGATCACATATATGTTGATAGCGATTCGGCGATGATTTTTGAGAGACTTCTTGGTAACGACTCAAGCACTCGACACATCCTTAATTGCATATGGAGACAGCACACCAAAGCATGTGCTGCTTACTCGTAGTAAGTATTAAGACCATCTTCCGGTTTTCCCTTATCCAAGACAAAACCAAACTAAATGAGAGGCAACGAATGATGACTCGACTCTTGCTGACTAGTATTACTCTATTGGTAATTGGTCCAACATCACTGACAGCAAAGGATCTAGTTGTTCTGATGGACGGTACATGGAACAACTCGATTGACTATGGTGGTCGTCGTGAAAGTCTTAAATTCAAGTCTCTTTTCAGTTCGGGTGAGCCACTTCTCATCACCGAAAAATCGAAACTTGTGACCCCTTTGCCGCCTCAGGCGACAAATATCGCTCGAATGTATATGCTCTTGGATAACGATGCCGAACAAAAGGTGGCTTACATTCGTGGCATTGGCTCCGGGGAAGGAGATAAATTCCGGGGCGGAGCGTTAGGCAAAGGAGCAGAGGAACGTGTGAAAGCAGCCCTTAAGTTCATTGAGGACAACTGGCAAAGGGGCGACGAAATTTGTATTTTCGGATTCAGCCGTGGTGCAGCCACCGCCCGACAATTGGCCCGTAGATCGGAACTCAACGGAAAGAAGATCCGATTCATGGGCCTCTTTGACACCGTGGCCGCCTTCGGAATGCCCCAGACAAGACTCTCTCTCAGCGATGGAGTACGCAAGCAGTTCGAGGATTTTCACAATAAGCTCGCCATTCCTAATGACGTTGGATCTGTAGTGCATCTGGTGGCACTTGACGAGAAACGAATGACGTTTCTGCCAACGCTTATTCTGCCAGACCTGAACCATAACAATCCCCGCCGCAAGGAAATCTGGTTTAGCGGTAATCACGGAGATATTGGCGGTGGCTGGGATGACGAGCCGAACGCTACCTACCGAAGACGACAAATCGCCCTACGTTACATGCTAAAACAGGGCCATGGCCTTGATCTACCAAGAAATTGGCGAGACCACGCTGACGTTCGGGTCGATCCGACTTGGCAGAATCTCGGAGTGAACCATGCTTACAAAAAGTGGACTTTTCTAGAAGGATATGGCGGTGAACAGAAGCGGGAGAATTTGGGAGACACATCCCACCCCAACTTTGCCGTGCCCTACCGCCCACCTCTCAACTCGATCTTCGTGCATGAGTCTATTAGACAGAAATAGCGGTTGCTTTTTCAGACTTGCTTGGAGATATTCTGTTCGTGTTAAATACTTTCTACTTGGACTTTCCTCACATTGTGCAATGGAGCAGTTCCCCCCGCTTAATGCGACAAAGTCACACCTAATAATATGGTAACAATTCGTCTTTGTGCATCCTCAAACATGAGAGTAGTAGATCCCCACGAACTCAATATTGTGGGGATCTACTGTCTCATGAACAATATTGTTTTGACGGCATTGCCGTGCAAATGGCAGGCGACTAATTAACATGTTTCATGGAGATCGTCACTCGACGCTGCACTATTCTCGCTTGCATGTATCGATATCCTTCTGGATCGAAGAGACAATAGAATCCATTTGAATTGAAATGAATAAAATTCCAGAAGAGGATTAATTCCTGCGCGTAGTCCACTTCCACAGGCGCCCGTTAAAAGGGGATATTCAGTAAAAGTGACGATTCCACAGGACTTAATTTTCTTGACCAGTTGATCCGAATCGAAGTTTTCCTGTAACTCCTTAAACGGTACATCACGGACTGCCGCTGCCACCGAATCACCGTGCGCCGTGTATTCGCCTCGTCTGGCGATATAGCAGCGGCTCCCATCGCCACGACCATTGAAGTAGGCAGCGCGAAATACTTCGCAGCCATCGATTACTCGCGGCGCAGAGACACGCTGCATGGTTGATCCGTCAATGAATTCTAGATAGATCGATTACCCCTTATGGAGTTGATTTGGCGTCGTCAGACTCCCCATGCATAGAGATCTACCTGCGGACAATGTCACACCCTTCGGCAACAACTTCAGGCTTCTCAGGTCTAAAGATCCTTCAGCAAATAATGTCATACCCTCTAATTTTGCATCCGGGTATTATTGTTTTACGATCTGATACAGTTCTTGAATCGTGATCATTGTCTAACCTTTCCAAAAATGTTGTCCGGAAACAACCTTTGCCCCGGTAATTGTTAGGTACATCGTTTTTATTGTAAGCTGTTGATTAATCAGTACGAAAATCAGAGTGCAGATCTTTTCACCAAGGCGAACACTGACAAACCTAATGGGAATAAAACAACTCTTTTCTAGCTTGAGTGAGGAGCATAGATTTCTCTTTTATACTTGAAGACTTAAACAGCTAAATTCAGACCAAAAATGCGGCATATAAGGTGAGTCCTCTGGCATAACCATCAAGGATTCTGTTTTTGCCTTCTTCAGCTCGTTGCAGACCAATAGTGTCCGGTCTTCAGCGGGCTGTTTTCGTTTCAGGCTTCGGCTTGTTTCTCTTTTTACTTGTCCGTTACGCAAAGGAGCCACACGTGTCACACATCGTGCAAATTCAAACCGAGATCCGAGACCCGGCAGCAATACGCACGGCCTGTCAACGCCTGAAACTGCCGCCCCCGGTCCAGGGGGAATTCCAGCTTTACAACAGCAATGCCTCTGGCTGGGCGATTCAGTTACCCAGGTGGCGCTACCCTGTCGTCTGCGACATCAATACATCCAAACTGGCCTTTGACAATTTCGAAGGCCGCTGGGGAGACCGCGCTGAGCTTGATCGTTTTCTGCAGGGGTATGCCGTAGAGAAAGCCAAACTGGAAGCCCGTAAGCAGGGACACACGATCCGTGAACAACCTCTAGCCGACGGTTCGATCAAGCTCATGGTTCAGGTTGGAGGTGCGGCATGAACCAAACCATCGAAATCATCATCACCCCGGACGGTCAGTCCCGCATCGAAACACAGGGTTTCACTGGCAGCGACTGTCGCACCGCCAGCCGGTTTCTGGAACAGGCCCTTGGCAAAGCAACGTCAGAACAGCTCAAACCGGAATTCCATCAGCGTGCTTCGGAAGATGAACACCTGCAGGAAGGCCGTTGAACTGGTTCTTATTTACCGATTCTTTATGACTGGAGACCGCTTATGACACTGAAAACAACATTTATCGAATACGTCCGTGCCTGCTTCACCGGTATCTGGATCGAAAGCCACGAACAGCAGGAAGCCCTGGCCGAACTGGCCCAGCTCTGTCGCGAGGAAGCTTGGCAACTGGCGAACTGGGATATCGATCAGGGACTACAGGGCACTGACGACACGAGTATCGTGGGGAGCACCGATCCCCTGTCCGCCATTAAGGCGGTCAACGCGTTTGCCACACCTGACGGTACCGCGGTCCTGGTGCTGCAGAACTTTCATCGGTTCATCCAGTCCGCCGAGATCGTGCAGGCCCTGTCGCAGCAGATCCTGACCGGCAAACAGACTCGAACCTTCATCGTGATCCTGGCCCCGGTTGTTTCTCTACCCGCAGAATTGGAAAAACTGTTCGTGGTGCTCGAACATGCCCTTCCGGACCGGGAGCAGCTGGCTGAAATCGCCCGGGAGATCGCGACCGAACCGGGCGAACTGCCCGGAGACCAAGAACTGGAGTCCGTCCTGGATGCCGCCAGTGGGCTCAGCCGGTTCGAAGCGGAAGGGGCCTTTTCTCTTTCCCTGGTACGGGAGGGACGGATCAGTCCCGCAGCGATCTGGGAACTCAAAACCCAGACGCTGAAGAAATCAGGACTGCTGACACTGCACCGAGGCGAGGAACGATTTGACAGCCTGGGTGGCCTGGAATCACTCAAGGAATTCACTCGCTCTGCACTACTCTCGCCACAACGCCAAAACCAGCACTTGAGGCCGCGAGGCGTGTTATTGCTTTCGCCTCCCGGCTGTGGGAAATCCGCCTTCTGCAAAAGCCTGGGAAAAGAAGTTGGCCGCCCGGTGCTGATCCTCGATATAGGAGCACTCTTGGGTTCCTTGGTGGGGGAATCAGAGAAACGGACACGTCAGGCGCTGCAGATCGTCGATGCCATGGCCCCCTGTGTCTTGATGATCGATGAAATCGAAAAAGCATTTGCCGGTGCCGGTAACTCGGGGCAGACCGACAGCGGCGTTTCGTCCCGCCTGTTTGGCCAGTTTCTAACCTGGCTGAATGACCACTCTTCAGATGTGTTTGTGGTAGCCACCAGCAACGACATCTCGAAGTTGCCCCCCGAATTCGGTCGTTCGGAACGCTTCGATGGTCTCTTCTTTGTGGACCTGCCAGGACGGGAACAGAAAGACCGGATCTGGTCGCAGTACATACAATTGTTTGGCCTCGATCCGGAGCAGCCCCGTCCGGACGATACCGACTGGACCGGAGCAGAGATCCGCAGTTGCTGCCGGCTGGCAGGTCTGCTACAGATTACCCTGGTCCAAGCCCAGCAGAATGTGGTTCCAGTCGCGGTCACGGCTGCGGAATCCATCCACCGACTGCGTGAATGGGCCAGCGGCCGCTGTCTGGATGCCGATCGTCCGGGTATTTATCATGCACAGGATCAGAGAAAACCGTCCCGCCGGAACCTCAAACACCTGGCTTCTGTCAACTGACTCGTATGTCCCGGAAAGGAGCAACATGCTGATACAAGCAGATATTACGCTCATCATCGCGGCCCTGCAGTTCTGGGCAGAAGAAATGGATCCTGAGGACGAACAGTGTTTGAGGATCTATGCTGAGACTCCACACTCTGAGCAAATCTGGACGCCAGCGGAAATCCAGCAACTGAGATCGCGTCTGAAAACGGCCCACCTCAAGTACGTTGTTTCCAACGAATCGAGAACCGCGTTGCAAGACAGGGAATTACACTCCACATCCCAGGAAGCTTTCGAGACCTGTAACAATCCTACCGATCTGGTCGGCACACTGCTGTTGCCAGAGGCCCCGCCCGAGATCTGATCAGACCCCTTCCATCAGCTCAGCCACGCTGATTCCCAGCGTAGCGGCAATCCGCTCAATGTTCCGCAGGGCGACATTCCGTTCGCCCCGTTCAATCCCGCCTACATAGGTCCGGTCCAGCTCGCAGGCGTAGGCAAAATTCTCCTGGGAATAGCCCTGTTCCTTGCGGAGTTCCCGCACCCGTTCGCCGAATCGCTTCAAAATGTCTTTGCGTTTTGCCATGCAGACATTTAACACTTGACAGCGACGATGAAACCACGGACTATAAGTATCATGTGAATGGTCCACAAATGACTATGACAGCTGCGTTTTGGATACAGAACTGCAGCCCAGACAGGAGACAAATATGGAAAAAGTCACTCTCAGTGCGATCATTTTCCTGGTGATTCTGATCGCCATACTGTTTATTGCCCCCGAGGACGAGCAAGGCGTCGGTCCCCAGGGGAGTTCCGTTGAGATCAAACGCCACGCTTCTGACCTGCTGAACGTGCACGATGTGAAAATTACTCCCGAAGGGGTACTGCAGATGTCCTACCTTGATGATACAGGCTTTCTGACCTCGCATCACTTCATCAACCTCAAGTCCGGTAACGTGATTCTCGTCGAAGACGAAGAATTCACACCAGAGCGGGTTATGCTGACTGACACCTTGCATGGGGGCCTGAAAGTCACGGTGGCCAAGTCATTGAACCTGAACCTACCCCCGACCACAGCCAAAACCCCGCTCAGCCCTCCCCCACGCTGACATCCGATTATTTAAAGACAATCTGCTTCTCGTGTTGATGCCGTTCAGTCCTTTGGAGCTGGGCGGCATTTTTCATTTCCCACTTTCAAAAAAGGAGCGTTATGAATCAATCCATTCTCGATGAACCACAGCCTGCCGCCTCCATCCGCGGTCCTGCCGAGCGACTGCGAACATCGATGGCGGCCGCCCGACTCAGCTTCACCTGGCTGGGCGTCCGCAAGTCCCTCACTGCTGTCCAGAAAAACCGGGCCGCCGATTCCTTCGGTGCCGAGGGAAAATTCCTCTCGGCCGGGAAAAAGCTGCTGGATACCACGCATCCCGCCTTCAAAGCCGTGACCGCGGTCCGGGGACGGGCGGTCGCTTTCTGGAAAGGAGTTTCGCTGCCCTATCCCGAAGCGGGTATTCGCCTGATCCGGCAGTCAGAGATCACCGACTTTGATCAGCGGATGAGCGAGTTCCAGGTAGAACTGGAAACCGCGGTACGCGAACTGGATCGGCATTTCGAAGAGCTCAAGTCGGCCGCCCGTATTCGCCTGGGGGACCTCTATGATCCCGCCGACTATCCCCACTCCCTGACAGGGCTGTTTGCCATCGAGCATGATTTTCCGGCGGTGGAGCCACCAAACTATCTCAAACGACTGAACCCGGAAGTCTATGCCCAGGAATGCCAACGAGTACAGCAGCGGTTTGATGAGGCCGTGCAACTGGCCGAACAAGCCTTCCTGGAAGAACTCGGACGCCTGGTCGAACATCTGACCGAGCGTTTGAGCGGTCAATCGGACGGGAGGCCCAAGGTCTTCCGCGATACCGCGGTTTCCAACCTGACCGACTTCTTTGAACGGTTTCAGCAGCTCAATGTCCGCTCCAATGATCAGCTCGACGCACTCGTGGAACGGGCGCAGCAAATTGTGAGTGGTGTTGCTCCGCAGCAGTTGCGGGATAACGGCAATCTGCGGCAAAAGGTCGCCTCGCAGCTCTCGGGAGTCCAGTCTTCCCTGGAAGGACTGCTGCTCGATCGCCCCCGCCGTAATATCTTGCGGCGTGCGCAGTGAGGTGACCAGATGGAGCTCCTGATTACCCCGGAAGCAACCATCCGTTGCCTCTATGACGAAACACTGGAACTGACCGCGCTGGGACAACCGCAGATCCAGCGGGGCTCTCATGTGGAACCGACAACAGACGGAAACTGGACGGCCGACCTCAGTCCGGTGAGTGGTCCCCTGCTGGGGCCGTTTCCCCGGAGATCAGAAGCCCTGGCGGCCGAGGTCGCCTGGCTGGAGCAGCACTGGCTGCTCTCGAACTCTTAAACGGTACTACCCTGTTGATTCGGGGTGGTTGTGTAATTTCTCACGACCACCCGAGTGCCGGTGGTCGTATTCTCTTTTTATGAGGAGTGAACGATGACCCAACAGGACCTGGACCAGGCGGTGGCCACAGCCACCGGTGAAGATGTGCGTGCCATCCGGCAGCGAGGCTTCAGCCTCGCCAACCCGTTAAAAGTGAACTTTGATCCCGAGCCGGATCTGCGACCGCCTCAGTCAGTGGACTGGGATGAGCTCAGTCTGCAGCAGAATGTGGCGTTGTTTGCCCAACGCTGTGGCCGAGTGCCGGGGTTGATTTAGGTCGTGGACAATCATCCTAAAGATACCCGAGAAGCCCAATTACTGGAGCACACTCTCCATTCGATCAGTTTCTGGACTGTGGCCTGTCTGATTGCCGGCTGTTTTCTGGGCTGGCCTCTCTTGCTAGCTTTGCCCGCCACGCTCTGGGGAATGTGGCAATTCTACTTTCAGACCAACGAAGACTGATCTGGTCATTAACCATCTACTATTTGACAGGGAGTGACTATGGTACGAGCCAATCGTCCGCGGTTTTCGCCGGGCATGATTCTAGCCACACGCAACGCGCTGGAGCAGTTACCACAGCATGAGATGCAGCGCGCCCTGGTCCGCCATCTTGCCGGTGACTGGGGCGACTGCTGTCCCGCGGATGCAGAAGCCAATGATGCCGCTTTACTGAGCGGTGATCGACTGCTGTCAGTTTACCACACGGCGGACCAGATCAAGTTCTGGATCATCACCGTGGCAGACCGCTCTGCAACCAACATACTGTTACCCGAAGACTACTGACCTATTCGCTGACCACAGCGAATGAATTCTTACTCAAACATCCAGGAGAAACGTATGCATATTTTATTCATCAACAATGACGGTTCCGGTTTTGCAGACCAGATTGAAATCAGTGCCGCCCTGAGTGTGGCGGCACTGTTTCAGCAGCGACTGCCTCATGGACGTCCACAAGACTACCTGATCCGTGTCAATCGTCAGCCAACGACTGCCAACTACATCCTGCAGGAAGGAGATCGTGTTTCGATCACTCCCACCAAGATTGAGGGGGCGGCACAACAGCCCCTGCTACCGCTTGTCTGTTTTCTCTTGTCCCGGTTGAAAGGAGCTCTATGGGAGCCCGACAACGACTCAACAGTCTCTATTTCTACATCATCGTGATCGTCTCAGCGTCGATCGGCGGGGCCACCGAGTCATGGCTTGTCTTCTGGATCAGTGTCGGTGTCATGGCAGCAAGCATGTTGCATGGGGGTGAGATTCGTCCCCACAGTCGATCCAGCAAGCCGTTGCGCCGACGTCGCTGAACGATCAACGTCGTTTCGTATTTTTATTCCTTCAAAGAGACCACCTGTGAAACCGGGTGGTCTCTTCATTTTAAGGAGTCTGTTATGCACCAAGATCTAGAGTCGAGGCATTGGCTCCGCGTGGCTCGGGAGGTCGCGGCACGGTATGTCGAAGTTGCATCCCGTCAGGAGCGACTGCCACCGCTTCCCCAGGATGCCTGGCTCAGAGTGAACCGCTGGGAACGTCTCTATCAGAAAGCCTGTTTAAAACAGTATCCGGTCGCCAGCCGACGTTGTCGTGAAAGGTTCCAGCTGGCACTGACTTCAGCCATCCGTGAGTGGGCGACTTACCGGGACGGACTTCTTCAAAATCAGGTTACCACGACCATCCCCTCGCTACGCGAGATTGATGCTGAACTCCGTGCACTCTCCTCCGAGTTTGAGGCTGTCGCGATTGACTGGGATGAAAAAGAAATTGTCGTTCAGACGCCATCCATTGTTCTGGATGGCGTTGATTTGGGAGGATTCGAGATCCGGCTCCGCTGGAGAGAACTAGGAGAGCCGCAACCCTACCGGGTCGTCTCCCTGGCCGAAACCGGAGACGACGACGTACATCATCCGCACGTGCAGGCTGATGCTCTCTGTGAGGGGGAAGGCAAGGTACCTATCAGCAGGGCTCTGTTTGAGGGACGGATCGGTGATTTCTTTCTGTTGGTCCAGCAGATCCTGCACACGTACAACTCGGGTTCAGCTTACGTCCCGCTGAGTCGCTGGTACAGTCTCGAGTGTGCCGACTGCGGTGACTCTGTTTCGCGCAATGAGAGTCACACCTGCTCGATCTGTGAGCAGACCACCTGCGGTTATTGCAGGCGGGGCTGTGCCCGTTGTGGGAACGCCCTCTGTTCCAGTTGCGCTGATCGCTGTGAATCGTGTAACGAAATCTTCTGTCGTAGCTGCCTGTCGACCTGTACTTCCTGCAGCGAATGCTGCTGTCACTCCTGTCTCTGTTCTGAAACCTGTCCTGCCTGTCTTGAAGAAAGCGAGGAAGATTCCCATGCCCCATCCGAAGACTCATCCACTAACCCATCGCCTGCTGCATCGTCCGCGCCGGAAGCGTCCCCCGCGCAGGAAACGTCGCCTGTTGAAGTTCAGCCCGTATGCCTGGGCCAAGCTGATTTACCTGCGTGACCGCGGAACCACCGAAGTTGGTGCGTTCGGGATTACCGATCCCGGGCAGCCCCGGTTCGTCAAAGACATCATCCTGGTCAGCCAATCCTGTACCGAAGTCACCGTCGCTTTCGACGACACAGCGGTTGCCGATTTCTTTGACGATCAGATCGACGCGGGCCGGCATCCGGAACAGTTTGCGCGGATCTGGATTCACACGCACCCTGGAAATTCTGCGGAGCCGAGCGGCGTCGATCACGAAACCTTTGCCCGTGTGTTCGGTAACTGTGACTGGGCTGTGATGATGATCCTGGCCCGGAATGGAGCAACCTATGCCGAACTGAAACACACGGGGAAGCCCCAGCCAGAGCCGCTTTCCGTGGGCATTGATTTCCGCGATGAATTTACCGGCAGCAACCAGGCGGCCTGGGAGGAGGAATACCTGCGGTTTGTGCAGGAAGCCCCCCCGTCCCCAATCTGGGATATGGATTTCACGTCGTTCGACGAACCTCATCCGTCCGAACAGTGGCCCTGGCTCCCCATTTGAGGGGCCAGGTGCCTGATGTTCTTAATGAAACACTTTTTGAATGGAAAGTAAAACATATGAATACAACTCAGGATCGTTTTGAACGTCAGTCGGATCTGGTACCCGCCGAAAAACTTCGCTCCTTAACCGTGACCGTAATCGGTGTAGGGGCCATCGGCAGGCAGGTGGCCCTGCAGTTGGCGTCTCTGGGCGTACGTCGGCTGCAGCTGGTGGATTTTGATCAGGTCGAACCGACGAATATCACCACGCAGGGGTACTGCATAGCAGATCTGGGACAGTCGAAAGTCGAGGCCACGGCTCGGGCGGTCAGGGCCATTGATGCCGGGATTGAAGTTGAAACGGTAAATGACCGTTTCCGGCCGCGGTTGGTGATGGGAGAAGTCGTCTTCTGCTGTGTCGACTCCATCAGCAGCCGGTCTGCCATCTGGAGGACGCTCCGTGATCAGTGCGCGTTCTGGTGTGATGGTCGGATGCGGGGCGAAGTGCTGCGGGTCCTGACGGCCGTGGACTCGCCAACCCGCGCACACTACGACGGCACGCTGTTTCCCCAGGCGGAAGCACAGACCGGGGCCTGTACGTCCCGCAGCACCATCTATACCGCCAGTATCGCTTCAGGGCTAATGCTGCATCAGTTGACTCGTTGGTTCCGTGCGATGGATGTGGACCGTGATCTGACGCTGAATCTGCTCGCTGGTGAGTGGCAAGTTGAGGATATTCTCGACTGCTGATTTAAGGGACATCGAAAATATTTCCTAAAATCGTATACATACGAACCCTGCCTTTTGGTGTTTTGTTCTTTTTTTATTTTCAAAAAAGATAATGATTGTTCCTGATGGCAAATTTCGTATCCAGTTAATAACCAGTCAGCATGGAGGACCACATGAATATCGAGAATGGGTTTTGCAGTTCGTATGCCATTACTCCAAGACCACCTTATCAATTTCGATCTCTCTCAGTACCAATGAGATGGGAAGTCACTCGACGGCATGCAATCTATCAAATTTATTGGAGCGATTCATTCGAATCACTCTCAGATGATCCGTATTTGCAAGAGTTACGACTACTGATGCAAAGTGCAAGTACCATAATTCTGGGAATGATTGGATTTAGTGGTCCTGCTATTCCTCCTGAAACCGATTTCAATGACATTGGTTGTGACCCTTTACCCACCTGGATGGCAGGTTGTGTACACCCCATCACTTTCAAGGGACTGGTTGGAATTCTGCTGCGCCATTTACCATCAGAAGTGTTGTCGGAAATTGCTGATCTATTTCAACAGGCTTCATCGAATAGAACAGAAATGAAATATGAGGCATTGCAACATCTTGTAGATCTAAATGCAGAGGAGCTAAATGCATATCCTGATGACCTGTTTGTTTCCCTATCTCCCACAGCTTCAGTTCGCCGACTCAATTTAGATCTTAATACCCTGCTCAAGGCTTATCGAGAGCGGACTAAGATTCCAGAGCAAAGGGACCGGGAAGATTCATACAGAGCAGCATTACATGTCTGGGATCTTCGAGAAGGGTGGTCTGAAGGAAGATACCATAATGGAAACGAACAGACCTTGTCCGCTATCGCTGCAGATCTGGGAGAATCGTTACCGACCGTAAACAATCGATACCGAAGAGCCTTCGAATTGATTACCGGATACGGGTATAGTCCAGAGTTATGGTTTAGAGTCTTTGGTCCATTAAAGTTTCATGGTTACAAGGATATCAGTGATGTATTAAATAGCCGTCCCCGCCGTTCCCCTTCTCCCAGAGAGATACCCGATGCTGCCATTTCTTTTGGAGATCATTCCAGTTTCGTTGCAGAGTACTCAACAGAATCAAATGCTGACTACATTGAAATGCAGTTGGAACTGAGGGAACTATTGGCCACAAATCTGACTGATGAAGAAATTGCTGAGCGAATTGGGACCAACAAAATTGATTTGATTGGGGAATATCGACGGCGTTTTGGAGACCGACCGGGCAGCTAAGAAAAATAACGTATGCACTATTCGGTAAGCGGGAAATTAATAGAGAGCTATTACTTTTCCTTGCATTCCCAGGTGTATACATGGCCAACCCATCTTCATCCGATCTTCTGAGTATCGAAGAAGTTAGCGATATCATTTCGCTTTCTATCAGCACCATCCGCCGCCGGATCCGCGACGGTAGCATTCCAGCCATCCAGCCAGGTGGGAAGGGTACAAAACTTCTCATCCCCAAAGAGTGGATTAATCAGCAAGCTACCACTCCTCAATCCTCTCGCCTGGAACCGTCCAGTTCCGGGCGACACCAGCGTAAAAGCATCTCTGGACCGCCACCCCGCTGGAAAAAATAAACACATACTACAATCAATAAACACGGAGATCATATGCCCAAACCACGACAAAATGAGATACACGATTGCAAGTACTTCCATTGGAAGATGCTGAAACGAAACGAAATCTACTATGCCGACGGTCGCTCCAATTCTCAGAATCTTGGCCGGCACTCGCTGGGAACACGTGACCGTGATGAAGCTCTGGAGAACCTCGACCAACTCGACCTGATTATGGCCGTTGATCTGGGGCTTGCCGACCGCACTCTGTTGGAGCAACACGAAACCCTGTTATCAATTTCAGAGGGCAGGGCACTTTATGAAGAACATTGTAAGCGTCCTGTGATTGCCGGTGGTCCCCGGCCTGCGACTCGCAAACGCTATCGAGCAGTCCTCGATAAGTTTGATGAGTTTTGCAAAGCCAAAGGGAAGAACTATTGGAATGAGCTTAATCGACGCGTGATGGATGAGTATGCAACCTGGCTCCAAGAGAAAAAGGACTACGCATATCAGACCTTGTATCTGGAACTGACAACGCTCAAGCAGATCCATAAGTATTTCCTCGAGAACAATCTGCTTCCTTCGGAGTTGCGTTTTCATTACCCAATCCAAAAAGAAACGGACTCGTCAACCTACTGTTGGACAACGCGAGAGGTGGAAGCCATGCTGAAACTTTGCAAAAAGAAAAAGCAGTTCTGGCTCCGACACGTGTTGATCGGCTTGGTTACAACCGGAATGCGAATCAGTGAACTGGCAGGCCTAATGTGGAAAGACATAGATCTGCAACGACAGATCATCATACTGGCAGACGAGAGCCGCCGTCGGGATGCAGCAACAAAGAATCGGAGAACAACGAAAAGCGGCAAAAGTCGCAGCTTCCCGATTCATTCAGATTTACAAGACGTTCTGACAGAAATTCAAAGGTATGATGACGGGCTGGTCTTCCACGGTCCACTGGGTGGGAAAATCAAACCAGATACCATCCGAAATATTTTGATTCGGGAAATCCTCCAGCCATTGTCAAAGAAGTTCCCGGCAGAACCAGGGAAGGCTGGTCTGATAGATGGCCGCCTGCACTCATTTCGACATTACTTCTGTTCTGTCTGTGCCAATAACGGGACACCGGAACGAGTGCTGATGAACTGGCTGGGGCACAGCAGTAGCAGGATGGTGAAACGCTATTACCACCTACACGATGAGGAGTCTTTGAAGCAGATGCAGAAGATCACATTCGTTTGAGTAGTTTTAACAGGCAGCAGTGAGCTGCCCAGTATTAACCCTTTTTATGAAACAGGGACAGTCAGTTCCTGGCCAGAAATGAGCGACCTGACACCTCTCGCCGGTATCTGATTGACACAGTCTTGTCACAGTTGACTGTGCCAATAAAAATGGTCGTTGCAAACTACTGATTTTCCAGTGCTTACAACGACCATCGAATTGGATGCGGAGAGAGGGGGATTCGAACCCCCGGTACCTTGCGGCACACCGGTTTTCGAGACCGGCACATTCGGCCACTCTGTCACCTCTCCGGACGGACCGCGGTACCCATACAGGGACTGCGGAGCCAGCGTGTTTCACAGCATATAAGTAACGTGGCTCAGCGTCAAATTCCAGCCGGGACCGACTTTGCTTTTCCTGTAAAGACAAACCGAATCGCTCTGTCGTTCACTTGGGAGTCGGTCGGGAGTCCAACTTTCCCCTCTTTTTTCACGTAGGAAACAGAGATTAACTGCGTTAAAAGGAAAGACCGGAAGGCCAGTCAGGCGCAGGAACAGCTTGAATTTGGACGATTCCGTGCATCTTTCTTGCAGACTCCCCGACGTCGGGATATGCTGGTATTCATAGAGATTTTCTGTAAAGAAAGGTTCCCTTTCATCTTGGAAAAATCATCTCTCGCAGAAAATTACTATCTGACAGCGAACATTTGATAAACGAAGTAGGTATGATGTATGCCGGGGTACGCCCATTCTGTGGGGTGCTTTCGACAGGCGTGATGTCACAGGTATCGATTCCTCATCTCTCACGGCCTCGGTTCATCCGTTCATTAGCGATGGAATTTAGAATATGCGTCTTTTCCATTTTGTTTCGATCGTGACTCTGTTTACGGTTTTGACTTTCGCGTCCTCTCTCCCTGCAGAAGAACAGTATCTGGAATTTGTGCAGGGGTTGCGTGAGAAAAATTATCACGATATCGCACTCGATTACCTGAATCAGATCGAAGCAGCCAAGGACACTCCCAAAGAGGTCCGCGAGTTGATTCCCTTCGAACGTGCCATGACGTTGATGCTGTTCTCGCGAACCCAGAAACTTCCCGAAGAACAGGAAGAGACGCTGAATAAAGCGCTGGCGCAGCTGGAACTGTTCGCCAAGCAGAACCCGAATCACCCCAAAGCGGGTACCGCGAATACGGAACGGGGAAAGATTATTCTGGAGAAAGCGGAAGTCGAAGTCCGCAAGGCAGAATCCCCCTCAGAGCAGAACAACAAGAAGGCCCATCAGGAAGCAGCCCGCAAGCTGATTGCCCAGGCACGCAGTATCTTCCAGAAAGCCTATGATCAGCACGAAAAGACCTGGAAATCGTTTCCGGCAACCTTTATCGACAAAAATAAAGAGCCGGAAAAATACGAAGCCCGCGCCAAAGCGGAAATTCAATTCATGAGTGCGCAGCTGGATCTGGCTCAGTGTACTTATGCAGAAGCGCAGACTTATGATCCGGGCAGTGCCGACTTCAACCGGCTGCTGAAAAAGGCATCGGAAGAGTACGCCAAGATTCACGAACGTTACCGCAGTCAGGTGGGTGGTCTGTATGCCCGCATGTGGCAGGGAAAATGTTTTGAAGAGCAGGGCGAACTGGGCCGGGCCTTGGGGATTTATAATGAACTGCTGGGGCACCCGGGTAAATCGCAGCCCATCCGGCAGTTAAAAGACAACATTCTGCAGTTCCGCCTGATCTGTCTGAATGATGAAAAGAAAAAAGACTATCAGCTGGTCATCAACGAAGCCGAGCAGTGGCTGAAGGAAAACCGGTCCCGCAGACGCACCGCTGTCGGCCAGGGGATCACCTGGGAACTGGCGCGGGCACAAGAAGCACTGGCCACCCAGGAAGGGGTGAAACCGGCGGACCAGGAACGCATCCTCCGTCAGGCACTGACCAACGCCCGCTTCGTGAATGCTTTCCGCGGGAAGTTCCGTGATGTCTCCCGCCTGATGATCGGACGAATCAATGCCAAAATCCAGGGAAGAGCCGGTGGCGACCCCGAAGACTTCGCGACTGCGTACGGTCTGGGACAGGATCGTATTCAGCAAACCAAAACGCTGAAAGAGAAGGTAGCTGCTGCCAAAACACCTGCGGCTAAGAAGAAAGCGCAGGTGGAACTGGACCAGTTCATGGAAGAGACAGCGCGCCTGCTGAAGCTGGGGCTCAAACTGGCTGACAAAAAAACTGATCAGAAAGAACTCGACCACGCCCGCTTCCTGCTCTGCTACACCTACTACAACCTGCGGCGGAGCTATGAATGTGCAGTGCTCGGCGAATTCGTTGCAAATTATCACGACAAAGACAGCTCGCAGGTCGCCCTGGACGCAGCCTACCTGGCGTTGGCAGGTTATCTGCAGGCCTATAACGATTCTCCCAAAGAGCAGCGTTATGTCGACAATCAGCACATGGAGAGTATCTGCAACCTGATCACGGAAAAATGGCCGGAAAGCGATCGAGCCAACGATGCTAAAATTCAGCTGGGTAACATCTACAGCCAGACCGAGCGTCCGGCAGAAGCAGCCAAATGGTACTCCAAGGTTCCCGCTTCGGCCCCTCAATACGTCGACGCCCAGATCAAAGCCGGACAGGCTTACTGGAACAGTTATCTGACGGCACTGGCCCGTCGTTCTGATGATAAACCCGCGAATCTGAATGAGTGGGCCTCACTGGCTGAGAAACACCTGCGAACGGGGATTGCTGCCACAGAGAAAAAGGTACCGGCTAAAGATCCTGCTCCTGAAATCCTGACCGCAGCCAAGACTTCTCTGGCACAGATCGCTCTGGACAAAGGCAACTACCAGGAAGCCATCGATATCCTGGGGAAAGATCCTCACTCGGTACTCAAAGCAATTCATGTCGCTAAAGGTAAAAAACGTCCTGCCAAAGGGGTGCAGAGTTCCGAATTTGCCAACCTGGTTTACCAGTTACAGCTGCGTGGTTATATCGGCCTGCAGCAGATCGATCTGGCCCGGAAAGCCATGCAGCAGCTGGAAGAATCCGCCTCCGGTTCCGGAGGGGAAGCGATTACCGACATGTATCGGCAGCTGGGTGAAAAAATCACCGAAGAAATTGAACGGCTGAAAGCGACCGGCGATACCAAACGCCTGGCCGACGTGCGGAAATCACTGGAAACCTTCCTGAATGATATCTTCAAGCGGAAAGATCAGACTTACGGATCACTGGTCTGGATCGGAGAAACTTATTACGGAATGGGACTGGGAGCCAGCGAAGATCCGGCGACAGCCCGCAAGTATTTCGATAAAGCAGCAGCCGCCTTCGAAGAAATTAAGAAACGGCAGGCAGCTACGGGCGATTTCATTCCCGGCAATTTCGAAGTCGGCATTACTCTGCGACTGGTGAACTGCAAACGGGAACAGGATGAGTTTGAAGCAGCCCTCACACTGCTCACCCCCGTATTAAAGGAAAAAGACAAGTCCCCCGAAGTTCAGTTTGAAGCAGCCAAGATCCTGATGGACTGGGCCGAAAGTGGGCAGGGGAATTCCAACGAAAAGTACATGCAGGCAATCAACGGGATGCAGCTTGAGAATGGCGCCCTGATTCGTGGCTGGGCCTATCTGGCACGGCTGCTCTCAAAATCCATGGCCTCCTCAGGTCGAGACGATCTGAAGAAAATGTATTACGACGCGCAGTACAACAGTATCGACACGCGTCGCAAGTACGGCATTGCCAGCAACGATGTTTCACAACTGGAGATGGCGAAATCGGAAGCAAACGTTTTTGCTCAGATCAGTGTGGATCTACCCGACGATGTCTACGAGCGATTTAATCAACTTTACCGACAGGTCCAGACCGACCTGGGTGAAGACCCGCAGGATCTGGAACGACGCAAAACAGCCACGGAAACAGTGGCCAGCAATCAGGCAGCTCAGCTGCAGGAAGCTCCTCCAACGAATACTCAGCAGCAGGTGGCACAGCAGTCACAAGAGGAGGCTGCTGCCCAGGGAGGCTCCAGCACCATCCTGTTCCTGGTCGTAATTTTACTGGGAATCGGCGGTGCCGTGGCGTTCTTCTTCTTTGGTCTCAAAGGCAAGAAATCGCGGCCCTCTTACCAGTTTGCTACGAGTGGAACTGCATCTGCCGACATCAATATTGCTCCGCCTCCAGCGTCTCCTAAACCGAGTCGCTCCAAACCGGAAAAAGCCTCTCGTCCGGCTCCTGTGACAGACAAGCCGCAGCCTAAGAAACCGGCGCCTGAGAAAACTGCGAGCAAAGAGACGAGCAGCAAAGAGAAATCTTCTTCCAGCAGTTCCGGAAAAGAGAAACGGAAACTGACTCCCGAAGAAATTGCAGCCCGCAAAGCCAAGCTGGCTCAGATGTCGCCCGAAGAGCTGGCAGCACGTAAAGCCGCGATTGCCAAGAAAAAGGCGGCCCAGGCCAAACAGCAGAAGAAATCAAAACCCGGCTCAGACAGCGAATCCTAGAACTATATCCAGGACCGCTCAGCAGAACCGGTCGTTATATTGACTGATTGATTTAGATAAGACAATTTGAGAAAAGTTATTTCATACCGTTGGGGAGTAATCAACTTATGAAACGTTCCATCTGTTTCAGTTTGATGGCGTTAGCAGGCTCACTGCTCTGGGGCACCGCATCCGCGTCTGCCGCAGATACCGTTTATACTAATTCAGGCAGTCCGCAGCTGGGTGATGTCAGTGGCTACACCAAGACGGAACTGTCACTCAAACGCGGTTCGACCACCGAAAAGGTTCCCGCGAACGATATCGAACGGATTCGCTGGGACGGGGAACCGCCGCAGCTGAATATCGCCCGTAACCAGGAACAGAACGGCAACTATACTGAAGCCCTGGCTGAATACAAAAAAGCCGAGTCTGGCGCAAGCGAGAATCTGAAGAAGAACCTGCAGTTCATGATCGCCCGGGCCAGCCTGAAAAAAGCCCAGTCCAATGCTGCCGAGTTGGACAACGCGATTAAACTGCTCGACGCTTTTATCAAAGCCAATCCCGATCACTTCCGCTATTACCCCGCGGAGAAGCTCCTCGGGGAAGCCTATCTGGCCAAAAAAGATTATGCCAATGCGAACACTGCCTTTGGAAAAGTAGAACGGTCTCCCTGGAAAGACTACCAGATGGATGCCAAAAATATGAAGGCGCGCGTCATGCTGGCCCAGGGGAACACCAAAGGTGCTCTGGACGCTTTCAATGCCGTCGCCAAAATGGATGGCAAATCCGAAGGAGAACTGGCCAGCAAACGGGCCGCTCAACTGGGTAGCGCCTTATGTCTGGAAAAAGAGGGGAAACCCAAAGAAGCGATCCAGCTGCTGGATGACATGATCAAGAATGTCAATTCTCAGCAGAAAGCCCTGCTGGCAGAAGCTTACATCAAAAAAGGTGACTGTTACCAGGCACTGGGTGAGTCCAAAGAGGCTCTGATTGCCTATCTGCATGTCGACGTCCTGTTCCCGTCTGAACCTGGTCTGCATGCGGAAGCGCTGTACCACCTCTCCAATCTCTGGGGAAAAGTTCAGAAGCCAGAGCGGGGTGCGGAAGCACGAGCCGTCCTGCAGCAGCAGTATCCGGACAGCGAATGGTCGCAAAAAGCCTCAGGAAGCTAATATTCGTTACGAATGTCAGTTTGCTGGCAAGAAACCACATGTCTACCCTTTACAAGCCAAATTTGGCCAATAAATAATAACGACCACAAGCATTTACGACTTCCAGGTACAAAAACGAAATATCCACGATTAACACTCCTTTCAGTAGACCGGAGAACACAACGATGATGATGGGGAATTCCTTGGAACGGAATCAGACTTCACTGACTTACCGCAGCCTGAGCCTGTTTTTACTGTTAGCCGTCCTGATGACACCGCTGGGGCTGACTGCCCGCAGCTTTGCTTACCAGGATGAAGCTGCTCCTGCCGGTGAAGCACCTGCCGCTAACGAAGCCCCCGCTGGTGAAGCACCCGCGGCTGGAGAAGCCCCTGCTGGCGAAGCACCTGCAGCCGGTGGAGCTCAGCCTGCTGCCAACGGTGCCGCACCTGCTGCTGCCTCTGAAAGCTTCCTGTCCTGGATGATTCGTGCTTCCGGTTTCTTCGGTCTGATCCTGTTGCTGCTGTCCTTCCTGATGGTTGCCTTGATCATGGCAAACGTACTTTCGATTCGTCGCGACAACCTGATGCCACCGGATCTGATCGGTGCCTTCGAAGAAAAGCTGAATAACAAAGATTACCAGGGAGCCTTCGAACTGGCTAAAAGCGATGACTCATTCGTCGCTCGCGTACTGGCAGCGGGCCTGAGCAAACTTAACCAGGGTTACTCGGAAGCCGTCGAAGGGATGCAGGAAGTCGGTGAAGACGAAAACATGGCCATGGAACACAAGCTGAGCTACCTGGCTCTGATTGGTGCTATCGCTCCGATGATCGGGCTGATGGGTACAGTTTATGGTATGATTTTGAGCTTCCAGACCATCGCTAACTCAGCAACTTCCCCCAAACCTTCCGAACTGGCTGACGGTATTTCAACCGCATTGTTCACCACACTGGAAGGTCTGACCGTTGCGATTCCCGCGATGATTTTCTACAGCCTGTTGCGAAACCGGGTTGCCCGCTTCTCACTGGAAGTCGGCATGATCAGCGAAAGCCTGATGAACCGTTTCTCTTCCAGCAGTAAATAAACCGCTAATTTCCAGCAGAGTCACTGTCTCTTAAACTGAGCAGTGACTTCTGTCGGAGAAAAGAGTGAACCGATGAAAATCAAATCAAAGAAGCCGGCTGTGGCTGACGTTGACATGACCCCCATGATCGACATCGTCTTTCAGCTCATTGCATTCTTCATGGTGATTACCAACTTCGAGCAGATCCAGGCAGACGAACGGGTGAAACTCCCTTCCGACTCCCTGGCCAAACCGCCCGAAGTCAAAGCCGCTGATGAACTGGTTCTGAACATCGGCTTCGACCGAAACACACAGGGCGAAATCACCGACCCCGAAGCTTATATCTTTTATAATGGCGAACAGATCCCGGTACTGAAATTCGGTGCCAAACTGGAACAGGAAGCCCGAATCTACAAGCAGAAGAATCAGGACCCTAAAGACGTGCCTGTGATTCTACGAGCCGATGCACTTGTTAAAACGGGTCTGATTCAGGATTTGATCAAGCTCGCCCAGGAGAATGGTTTCACCAAGTTTGCCTTCAAGGCGACGCAGAAGATTCAATAACGCTATCTTTCAACGCATCAATGCATGCGAGTATTCAATAACAGGAACAGGTTCCTATGAAGTTACGCAGCTCAGGCCGGGAAGCAGAAAAAATCGAGCCCCAGATGGCGCCGATGATTGACGTGGTTTTCCAGCTGTTGATCTTCTTCATGCTGACGCTGAACATTGTTGAACCCGAAGGGGATTTCAACGTCAACATGCCAATCACGGACAGTAATACTCCGGCTGAAGACCCGAATATTTTCCCGGATATCAAAGTTCGCCTGGTCGCCAATGAAGATGGCTCACTGAATACGATCCGTCTGGGTCAGGTCAATCTGGGGAACGGTCCCAATGTGTTTGCCGGACTGAATCACGAGATTCTGAAGATCATCGGCAAACCAGGCAACCCGATCACCAAAGATATGGAAGTCGAAATCGAAGCCGACTACAACCTGCATTACGAATACACCCTGAAGGCCGTCAGTGCCTGCACAGGACGACTCGATTCTTCGGGCAAGCATATCATCCGTTACATTGAGAAGATCAAATTTGCCCCTCCCGTGGGTGGTCCCACTGCGGGCAGTTAAGCAGAGATTAATCCTCATAAATGCTTGCAGAAATTCATATCTGTGAGCATTTTTTCATTGGTGGCGACTCTCTTTTTTAATGACACCAATGTCCAACTAAAGCCACACCTGAAATTCATCCGGGAAACGGTTCCAACCGAATCTTTTTCAGTGGCAGGTGACCAGGGGTTTGGCTATAGTGTACGATCATCCTTAACCCGTAATACGGGCGTAAGGTTTATAATAACAGCTTGATCTATGCCGGCCCACCAGCCGGAAACAAGCTGCAGCATGTTGTGTGTTTGGGAGATCACACAATGATTTTGTTGCCTCGGTATCTGTTACCGGGATGCCTGTTGAAGAACTTATTTTGGTTTCTACAAAATTTGATGAAGGAAGTGACGAGGTCCTGCATTGAAAATGAACCAGCACCAACCGGCCCATTCACGAACAGATTGCACCCCTCAGGACAGGGATCTTCTACGAGATCCTTCCCACCGGATGCGTTCTTCAGACGAGTTGATTAATCATCTGCATTGATTCAACCACTCTGATCACCGACTCAAAATCATTCCCAAACTCTCTGGATGTCTTACACCCGTTTCAGAGTTCAGGAATGTTTCTGGATCTCCACCCCAGGCTGTCGAACAGTCCCCGGATGTGGAAGTATGCGATGCGTGTCAGCGTTCAGGAGTCATAGGGAACAACTAACTAGAAGTTTGCCTTATACCTGAAGTGACCTAATACCAATGTTGTTAATCAGTATTCGAGTGCTCTACGCCTTTGTCTGTGCGGGAGCCATCGCGACGTACGTCAGCTCTAACCCGCCCAGCCCCGTGGATCAGTATCCCCTGATCGCGTTTGTGCTGCTCATGATGTTGACCCAGGGCGTCACCTGCCTGGACCTGCTCATCAGCCAGAAGCGTATCGAGGTGATGTCTGCCATTTACTTCGGCCTGCTGGTCGGCGTTCTGCTCAGCTATCTGCTGATCCAGGCATTAAGCCCGGTAATTTCCAAAACGCCCTGGGGGGAAGGTGTGGTGATGATCTCGACGCTGACGCTCCCCTACCTGTGTATATCGTTTCTCTTACAGACCAAGGACGATTTCCGTTTCATCGTGCCTTACGTTGAGTTCTCACGAGAACTGAAGGGGGGCCGTCCCCTGGTGCTGGACAGTAGCGCCCTGATTGATGGTCGTATTGCCGACGTTGTGGAAACCAAGATCCTTGACTCGGAAATGGTAGTTCCTGACTTCATCCTGAAAGAGGTTCAGGATATTGCCGACAGCAGCGACAAAGTCCGGCGTGTCCGGGGCCGCCGCGGCCTGGATATTCTTTCTACTTTACAGAATAACCCGAACGTCGATATCTCGATGTACGACGCCAAGGAGACGGAAAAGGAAAAGGGACTCACCGTCGATCAACGACTGGTTGTAGCAGCGAAAAAACTGGGGGGAAGAGTTGTGACTAACGACTTCAACCTCAACAAGGTTGCCAGTGTGCAGGGGGTCGATGTCATCAACCTGAACGATGTCGCCAATTCGCTGAAGCCGCGTTATCTGCCCGGGGAACACATCCAGTTGAAGATCATCAAGGAAGGGGAATCCCAGGGCCAGGGTGTCGGTTACCTTGACGACGGAACGATGGTGGTCTGCGAACAGGCCAATCACCTGGTGGGACGCGACGTGGATGCCGTGGTAACCAGTGTGCTGCAGAGCAGTGCCGGCCGCATGATCTTTGGCCGTGTCACCGAAAGCCGCTAACCCCATTCACAGCGGATGTCTGTTATGAATGAGCGCAAAACGAACCGGATCGGAATTGCCGTTGTGGAACACCAGCGGCAATTCCTGATCGGTGTACGTGATCACTCGACAACTCTCGCAGGGCATCATGAGTTTCCAGGGGGAAAATGTGAACCCGGGGAAGCCCCGGATGTCTGCGCCGCCCGAGAGTGTCTTGAAGAGACGGGGCTTTCTGTTCGCCCCGCGGAGGAGCTGCTCTACGTCGAACACGCATACGATCATGCAGACGTGTTGTTGCATTTCTGGTTATGTCATCCGGAACCTGCTGCACCCGCTCATTTGCTCACAGAAGACCTGAAAGGGTTCCGCTGGATCCCGGCTGAGGAACTGCCCGCCTTAAATTTTCCCGCCGCAAATGCGCCGCTGATCGATCTGCTGATCAACGCCTACGTCCGCAGTTGACAACACCTGAATGTTTGCCTCGCAAGCGGTATTCAGCCCGTCAGATCCGATTTGACAAGGGCGTTCCGTGGCCTAAACTTCAGAGTCGTATTTAAACACCTCAATGGTATTAATCCCTATCTGAAGCGGGCTGGAATAGAATGGGCTATTCAATCACTCAGGCACAACCGAGTGACGATCAGGAAGAACTGATTTCCCTGATTAATCGGAATTTTGATAAAAATGATTCCCAGTGGTTCGACTGGTCGCATCGACAGAATCCCTTCGGGCAAAACTACTGCTGGCTCGCCCGGGAAGAAGCAGCCGGGAAGTTGATCGGTTCTACGGGGCTGCTCAGCCGACGTATGAATTATCAGGGAGAGCCTCTGTATTTTGGTCAGGCCGAGGCGATTAACATTGATCCCGAACATCGCTCTGCCCAGGCTGCCATCAAGTTGCAACGGGCCCTGGTTTCGCATCTTCCGGAAACCGACTTCAAGTTCGTGTACGGTATGACGGAAACCGCCGCTGCCGTTTTCCAGCGTTGTCGCTACAAAAAAATCGGCACCTTCCAACACTGGGTAATGCCACTGCGAAGCGAGTATAAGCTCAAAAATAGAATCTCGAACCCGCTAATAAGAAAAGGAGCAGCCACCTTTATTGATCTGGGGCTGCGTCTCTATTCACTGGAGTCTCGAACGTTCCTGTCACCGCGGCTCAACACTAATTTTGAAGCCCCCTTCGATGAACGTTTTCATGATCTGTTCACTCAGCATTCACAGGATTTGATCACAGTAGAACGGACGCGTGAATTTCTGGAATGGCGTTTCTGCCAGGAGCCTTCTTCCCGATTCCAGATTATGACACTGGAAAACAGAGATCAGGAACTGCTGGGATACATCGTGTACGTGATCGGCGAGACAGGCAGAAACGGAGACCACGCTGCCGGGATTCAGGACTTCTTCTACAAAGATGAATCTGTTCTTAAAACAATGCTGGCTGCTTTTATTCAGCAGTGCCGACAGATCGGGATGGACTCGATCGTCATGAATTTTTTCGGTCGACAGGAAATCGGAAAGCTGTTATCGCGATTCGGATTTTTCCAACGCAAGTCGGCGACTCAGGTCTTCGTATATCAGAACCCTCAGTTCTCTGATTTACAGATGGATACGATCCTTGACCCGGAACACTGGCATCTGACCAACGCCGAGTTGCTGTCTTAATCAGTCACAGTCTTAGCAGTCACAAACTGGTTATTGTGCATTATTGTTCCGCCTGCGCTGTTCGCGGGCTCGCATTTCGGCGGCCCCGGCTGAGTTGGTATGGTTACCTGCAGTCGCCAGGGTGGGGATACCATAACCGAAGCCTTTGAGGCCATTGAACCAGAGCTGATTCCCATTGAAGGGATCGAGACAGTAAGTGTATCCATCAATGGAGACAAACAGCTGTTCTTCATCCACCATGACCGCAACATAGCCGGAGCGTCCTTTAGGCGCTTTCCAGCTCCAGATCAGAGCACCGGTGTCTCGGTCTAATGCCAGAACACGCGAGTTGAATCCGAGGAAGAGCAGATCGTTGATCTCGTAAGAGTCGGTTCTGCGTGGTCTCTGCTCTGAGAACGCATTGTCATCCAGAAATCCGCCACTCATGGGAACAGTTCCTGATTGAGTTGTGAAACAGGTCTGGCTCCCGATTTTCTGCCGTTGTCGAAGCCACTCTGAGAACGGATTAATCGATGGGACGGATCACGGGTTTTGCAGCCGTTTTCTCTTTATTCAGTTTTTCCGGTCCCAGGGAAGGATCGATGGCAACCGCACGTTCGAAGTCTTCCGCCGCCAGTTTATGTTTGCCCTGCTTCTTGTAATTTTCAGAGCGTTTCAGATATGCCTGGGCAACGACTTCGTCAATCCGGCGGGCACGTTCAAAATCGCGCAAAGCATGATCGAGATCGCCCCGTTGCATGAAAGCATCGCCGCGGACTGAGTAAGCCTCGGGATTCGGCTGGATTTTGATGGAACGCGAACATTCCTGAATACAACGATCCAGCTCTTTCTCTTCAAGATAGAGTGCGCCCCGAATCAGGTAACCGCGGCCGGTATCCTGGGTCAGTTCGACGATCTTCGCGTAATCCTGCATGGCAGATTCACGTTCTTCTGAAGCGAGAAAGAACTGTGCCCGTTCCAGCAGCAACTCGGTATTTTCCGGATCCTTAACCAGCTGATCATTTATGGCAGCCAGCTGCTGTAACCAGACCAGTTTCTGTTTGTCCGCGTCTGCTTTTTTCTGGTCACCCGCTGACTCATACGCCGTCATCCGTTGACGATAGAACTTCTGGTTCTGTGGGCTGAGTTCAATTGCCTTTGTGAAATCGGCAATCGCCTTGTCGTATTTTTCCTGCTTCTGCCAGGCCAGTCCCCGGTTATCATAAGCGTTCAGATACTTCGGGTTTTCCTGAATGACTTTGTTTAAGATCTTAATCGCCTCATCACCTTCGCCCAGATTCATCAGTGTGAATCCCAGGTTGTTCATGGCGTCCAGGCTATCCGGTTTGATCTTGAGCACCTGTTCGAAATCAGCACGGGCTTCCTTGAGCTTGCCAGACGTCGCGAAGAGCAGCCCACGGTTATTGTAAGCATGGTGACTATCGGGCTTGAGTTCGATCGCTTTGGTGAAATCGTTCAGCGCGAGCTGTCCGCCGCCCCGGGTCATAAAAAACAGTGCCCGTGTGTAATAATACTGGGCAACGCCAGGCTGCATGTCGATGGCTTTGGTCAAGTCCACGATGGCGTTGGCGTCCTGCTTCAGGTCTGCCCAGGCGCTGCCTCGATGGAAATAGTATTTGGCGACCTGGGGATTCAGCGTAATGGCCGAGTTGAGTACCCGCGTCGCATCAGGCAGCTTGCCCTGTTTAATCAAGGCACGTGCCTGCAGGAACAGCTCTTCCGCTTTCTTCTGAGCGGCCTGATCGACAGACGCCTGCTGTGCCACAGGTTCAGAGGTTGATGGTGTCTCGACTGGCTTCGCACTGGCCTCCGGTTTCACGGCGGCGGTGTCCTGCTGCGCAGGCTGCTTTTGCTCCACGGATTGTGCTTTATCTGATTTAACTGCTTGCTGTGCAGCTGGTTGCGACTCAGCACCACATCCACTAACCAGATAGAAACCGACCAGCATCCCTGCAATCTGACGCTTCATTTTTGCTATCACCTACTTTGTGTATCCATACCTGTTGCATAAAATGCAATTAATCCTGCGAAGGCTTGTAAATCGACATTGAAAATCTGTCAATCCCAATTGATTTTCCGCCATTTTCATGAATGGACGTCGTGCCCCCGATCTTTTACAATCCGGGGACTACAATCCTGTCTTGAACTTTGATTTAACCTTAAAGGAACCTGTCACTTGCAGTTACCACGTAACCCGACCAGAGAAGTGAAAATTGGCTCAGCTGTCATCGGCAACGCGAATCCGATCGCCGTCCAGAGTATGACAGCGACCAAGACCAGCAACATCGATGCCACTGTTGCCCAGATTCACTCCCTGGAAGAGGCAGGGGCGGACATCGTGCGTGTGGCCGTCGATAATCGTCGCGAAGCAGCCGCCCTGATCGAAATTCGCAAGCAGACGACGGTTCCCATCAGCGTGGACCTGCAGGAGAACTACCGTCTGGCGGAAGTCATAGCCCCATACGTGAATAAACTCCGCTACAATCCGGGGCACCTGTATCACCACGAACCGGAAAAACCCTGGCAGGATAAAGTCCGCTTCATTGCCGAAATTGCCCGCGACAATGATTGTGCACTCCGCGTCGGAGTCAACTGTGGCTCGGTCGACCCTGCCAAGCTGGAAAAGTACGATCCTGCAGACTCGATTTCTCCGATGCTGGAAAGCGCCCTGGATCACTGTACGTTTCTGGAATCGATCGACTTCACACGCTTCTGTGTCTCTCTGAAAGATTCGGATCCCGCGAAAGTCGTCGAAGTTAATACTCGTTTCGCTGCTCAGCGACCCGATATCCCGCTGCACCTGGGTGTTACCGAAGCCGGCATGCCTCCCGACGGGGTCATCAAGACACGCATGGCCTTCGAGCAGTTGATCAGCAAAGGGATCGGCGACACGATTCGCGTTTCGCTAACTGTCCCCAATGACCGCAAGGGGGAAGAAATCGAAGCCGGCCGCGCGATTCTGAAAGACATCGCGGAAGGCCGGGTACGAACGGTCGTCGACTTTGATCTGAAGGGGCTGAACATCATCAGCTGCCCCAGTTGCTCCCGGGTAGAGAATGAAGTTTTCGTCGACCTGGCGGCTGACGTCAAGAAGATGACCGAGTACGCCAAAGACCACAAGCTGACGATTGCCGTGATGGGCTGTCGCGTAAATGGACCGGGCGAAACCGATGATGCCGACCTGGGACTCTGGTGTGGTCCGAATTATGTGAATCTCAAAAAAGGGAGTGAATCTCTGGGACGCTACTCCTATGATGAGATTCTGCCGCGACTCAAAAGCGAACTGGATGCCCTGATTGAAGAACAGACGGCCCAGATTTAAACTCAACGCGCGCGACACATATTGCTCATTTTTCCAATCTTTCTTCCCGGAAGGCATGAACGTCCATCATGGCCAATTCAAACTCTTCGAACGATCTGACCACCGCAACCATTCTTATCTTCGGAGCCTCAGGCGATTTGACCGCCCGTAAGTTAATTCCATCACTCTATGATCTGTGGAGTGAAGGTTACCTCTGTGAAAATCTGCCGATCATTGGTCTGGCACGTCGCTCCAAGACGGATGAAGAGTTCCGCAACGAGCAGCGCGACACCGTCTCACAGTTCACCCGCACCGGGACAGTCACCGATGAAAAATGGGAACAGTTTTCGAAACGGCTCTACTACCGGGAAGTCGATATCACAGACGAGAGCGATCACGTCCACCTCAAGGACACGATCGAAGCGGTCGAACGGGAAACTTTAGGGGACACGATTTCGAAGCGGGTTGCCTACCTGGCCACGGCTCCCTCACTGTTTCACCCGTCTGTGCAGGCACTCTCCCGCGCAGGGATGGTTCCCAAAAATACGAGCGAAGAGTGGTTGCGGGTCGTCATTGAAAAACCATTCGGTCACGATCTGGAATCGGCCCAGGAGCTCAGTACCCAGTTAAGCGAACTGCTCAGCGAAGATCAGATCTACCGCATCGACCATTACCTGGGTAAAGAGACCGTACAGAACATTCTGCTCTTCCGGTTGAGTAACTCGATCTTTGAACCTCTCCTGAACCGTAATCATGTCGACCACGTCCAGATCACCGTAGCGGAGTCACAGGGGATCGAGCATGGCCGGGGCGGCTATTACGATCGCTCGGGAGCCCTGCGGGATGTGTTACAGAATCACGTGCTGCAACTGCTCTGTCTGATCGCCATGGAACCGCCGGCTCTGTTCAGCGGCGAAGAAATTCGCGATGAAAAACTGAAAGTGTTAAAAACGCTGGCCCCCGGATCGAAAGGCCCGATCTCCGATTGGGCGATTGCCGGTCAATACACGGCCGGCCAGTCATTCGGACAGGCTGTTCCCGGTTACCGTGAAGAAGAACGAGTTCCCGCCGACTCCCGTCGGGAAACATTCGTAGCGATGGAAGTCATGGTTGAGAACTGGCGTTGGGAAGGGGTTCCCTTCTATCTACGCACCGGCAAACGACTGCCGGAGCGGGTCAGTGAAATTGCCATCCAGTTCAAACACCCGCCCATGAATCTGTTTACGACCGTTGAATGTGATGGCGACATCTGTTCGCTGGTCGAACGCAAGCCGAACGAACTGATCTTCCGCATTCAGCCCAAAGAGTCGATCTCGATGAAGTTTTCAACGAAGCGGCCCGGGATGCAGTATCAGATCCAGCCGGTCACCATGGACTTTGCCTTTGAAGACGCCTATCACAAAAGTCTGCCCGAAGCATACGAGCGACTGCTAATGGACGTTCTCCGCGGGGACTCCACGCTGTTTACCCGTAGCGATGAGCTGGAGGCTGCCTGGAAATTCGTCACACCCGTGCTCGACCAGTGGGAGAAAGGTGATCATACACCGGAACCTTATTATGCAGGTACCTGGGGCCCCTCAGGGGCAACAAACCTGCTGAGCAAATCCGGCCGACACTGGCGAACCCCTTCTACCAGCAAGAAGGAATAAGCAGACTTATCGTTAATCCGCAGAGTCAGTCTGCTCTGACTCCTGCGGTCCCGCTAACTTTTGCTTCAGTACCTGCAGTGGCTTTGAGAGCAGCAGGTACAGTACGACTCCCAGGGCGGCTCCCAGCGTATCGGCAACCCAGTCCTTGATGCTCGGTTCCCGCTTTAATACCGGTATGCCCTGTAAGAGCTCATCAACAATCCCAAACAGGCTCACGCCCACTACGATCAACAGCAGACGCTTCAGGGACAGTCGATCCCAGCGCAGTGACAGCCACCAGGTCAGCAGAAACGCCAGCCCTGCGTAAGCGATAAAATGCAGAGGCACATCGGTTCCCTGGGGGATCGTCCCTTTTTTCAAAGGGACGTGCGTCGCGGTAAACAGCACCATCAAGTATAGAATCAGCAGCGTACGAATCAAAAGTTGATAACGATGCATCACTTCCCTGCCCAATCGAGTGTCAACTGTTACCGAATCCCCTGCAGACAGATCATCCTCATCTGGAATCAAACCCGGTAGGGAGTTTTCTGTCGTGCTTCCGGATGTGCTTCCAGATAGCTGGCGATTCGATCTTTGCGGGAGAGCGCTTCCGGAATGAAGTCAATGGCCTGTTCCAGACGATCATTGGGTTCCGCACAGCTGAACCGCAGGAATCCATGACCGGCTTCGCCGAAACATTCGCCTCCCAGACAGGCGATACCGAAATCATCATCGGCGCCCTGCAACAGATAGAGAGCCAGACCATGGCTGGTGATTCCCAGTTCGTTACAGACGGGAGCAACGTTTACGAATACGTAAAATGTGGCATGGGGATCGAGGGCATGAAAATGTTCGATCTCATTCAGCTTGTTGGTCAGAAGTACGACTTTTTCTCGGAACTTCAACATAACCTCATCGCGTTCCTGCGAATCCTTGTTCAGCGCTGCTGCCCCCGCCAACTGTACGATGGGGGGAGTACAGGAGAGGGTGGTATTGACCATTTTGCCGATGGAGGTCGCGACCTCTTCTGAAGCGACACAGAACCCAAGCCGCCAGCCACTCATGCTGTAAGACTTTGAAAAGGTGTAAGCAGACACACACTGATCCAGCATTCCAGGCTGTGCCAGGATGGAATGATGTTTACCCTGCCAGACCATATGACAGTAAGGCTCATCGCTGAAGACGGCAATGTTCTTGCCACGAATCAGGTCGGCAATCGCTTTCAGATCGGACTCCTGAATCACGCCGCCGGTAGGATTGTGAGGTGAGTTCAGGAAGATCGCTTTGGGAGCAGGGTCTTCATTGATGAATTTCTCAATGTCAGCCAGATCGGGTCGGAACTCATTCTCCTGCTTCAGGTCGGAGAGTACCATCCGCGCGCCGCGGCGTTCAATGTTTGGCAGATAGGTCGGGAAGTAGGGGCTGAAAACGAGTACGCCGTCCCCGGGGTTCAGAAAAGCTTCACAGAAGAACTGTTCGAAGACCTTGGCACCAGGTCCGACAACAATATTTTCCGGCTTGGCATCAACCTGGAACTCACGAGAGACGAAATCGGCAGCCGCCTGACGGAACTCGGGAATCCCCGGAGAGGCACAATAATGCGACTGGTTATTCTGAATGGCTTCAATTCCGGTGGCCTTCGCGGAAGCGGTACTGTCAAAGGGGCTGTCTCCCACTTCCAGTTCCACAACATCTTTGCCTTGCGCTTTGAGTTGTTTCGCAATTGCCAGAACACTGAAGGCGGTTTCCACGGTAAGAGACTGAGCAAAATCACTTAATTGTAAAGCCACGAAAGAATCCCCTTTGAGGTTGAAGTTATTCCGGAAGTGTTCTCAATGCTGACTACTTTAAAGGGGTCGCCCGATTTTTGAAACTGGTTCGGCCCCCATTCTCTGAAACTGACTTTATTTCACGCGCGTTATTTCGTTGAGATCGCCTGTGCCAGCGGACGCAGAACCTGGTCGATCACATAGTCTTTCATCAACTGATCCGATTTGGCTTTCAGATCATACATCGTGTCTTCCAGCCGGGTGTCTGCCGACAGGCTGCCGTACTGCCTGAGGGTAAAGAACACCGAGATCTGTTCGTCGGGAAAATCGTCACGGCGGACCTGGTAGGCGTTCGTACGGGTTTCGATCATCAGGCGTGCCTGGCAGCGACAGGAGTCATCCAGGCTGAGGGTAATCGAAGGTTCATAATTCAATGCCCGGGAACCGGGAATCTGTAACAGGCTGTCCACGGCCTGATTTGCTCCCAGCGCTTCCGCGACGAGTGCGTCGTGATTTCCCCGATAGGAAAAATCAAAGCCGACAATATAGTCGAGTGCCTCACAGTCGAGCGGACTGACTGACAGCATATAGGGCACAAGCTCCAGCATAAGCTGATGTTGAGTGAGGCAGTCATCCGGGTCATTGGGATTGAAATAGCCACTACAGACCCGTTGCGATTCCAGGGACATCCACCGCTGCTGACCGACCTCTTCCTTATCTTCTTCCAGAATGAAGCCGTTTTCGCCCCGGTTATAAAAATTGCGCATCGAGGGAAACGATTTCTGCACCCGCTCAAAAAAATTCAGTACCGTATCCCGCGAGGAAGGCAGCGTCATTTCCGTGCATAAATTCAGGTTCACGAAATAATCGTTGGACAGCATACTGTAAGGGTGCATAATCGTTCTATCATCTTGTATATTAGCAGCACGAGCCCGGTCAGGGTTCGAGATTCAGAAGCGCAACAATCAGCCTATTCTACCGGAGGTTTTCAGATGGGTCAAAGAACAGTTGCTGATCCGCAGGGAGTTCGCAGTAGCGAACAGAAAACCAGTGTTGGTCAGTCATCTCCCCTGAAATGCTCCCTGTTTACCACCGAAACAGGCTGGTGTGGACTGTTGGGGAGGGATAACACGGTAACCCGACTCTGGATGGGACACCATTCCCGCGCTGATGCACAGGAATCACTGCAAAAATTCTGCGAGCAAAATCCTGAGCTCAAAGAGGAACAAATCGAAGAAGCCGACTGGTTTCCAGAGCTACGGGAGCGACTGCAGGATTATTTTCAGGGAGCCCGGGTTGATTTTCAGGACATCGCTCTGAACCTGCCTCCGCTGACCGCATTCCAGTCTCGAGTCATCCAGGCTCTGCAGCAGGTCGGCTACGGAGAGTTAATCACTTACGGAGAGTTGGCCAGCAAAGCAGGCTCACCACGGGCCGCTCGCGCGGTAGGAACGGTGATGGCCGGGAATCGAATTCCAGTGCTGATCCCCTGTCACAGAGTTGTTGCTGCGGGAGGAAAACTGGGAGGCTTCTCTGCACCACAGGGGACTTCGCTGAAAGCGCACCTGCTGCAACTCGAATCCCGGGGATTTATTGAGTAAGTTCTCACCAGGGAACTGGCAGCTCTCGTCTCAGGCGGACTTTCGCAGTTCTGCTGATCTGTCTGATGCTGAACGGGAGCGAGATGCTGCGGTTCGTTTTTTGCGTTCGGCTTCCTGCTGCTGATCGAGCATGGCCTGCTCAAACAGAAAGATCCGCTGCCCCAGGCGATCGATCCGCCGGGTGACGGAATTCGAGGTTTGTTCCATGCCTGCAGAGACGAGCGTTATGACTCCCAGAAAGAGCAGCATCTGTCCGGCAGTGCTGATCAACCAGCCGGTAGAAGCATAGTTGGCTGGTCCACCATAATACCCCCAGAGCACGAGTGTCGTTCCAATCGTCAAGACTGCCACGCCGCCATAGGCCATCAGCTGACCGACCAGTCCCAGCCAGTTCGGCTTCTGATCTTCTTCTTCGATCAGGCTCTGGATATCGCGAAAATCGGAATGCAGGCGCGGTGTTACTCGCTCGTATTCTTCTTCGACTTCTTCTGTGTTGTACGCTTCCGTTTCTGAAGTTTCGTCTGTCCAGCTGCTTGAGTCATCCTGTGCAAAAGCGGGTTCACTCTTCGGAGCCGCAACGGGGACTTCCTTCACCTGCGGTGGTTCTGCTACCGGTGGTTTCGAATTTTCGTGCGGCTTCTGTTCTGTGGAAGCAAATAACGAAGAAGCAGCCTGCACGCGTGATTCGGCTTTTGTCAGCGGCCCGTAGGGGTCCAGAATATCGCGATTCGACCAGCGCGCCAGCAGTTCGCGGGCTTCTTTGGTTTTATCACTGATTCGAGCTGCGGCCGTACTTCCCATGTCATTTCCACAGATCGCGCAATGGATCCGCGTGGAATCGGAAGAGACTTCGGCAGCCACATCTGACTGGCAACTTGTGCACCACATAAGGCACCTGGTTTTGATAACTGAATAACTGGAGAGGACTTGAGAGTTCGCTGAAATGCTCTGTAGATGGGAGAGAGACAGGGATTATCAATACTTGGCCATTTGATGCAAGACCGTTTTTTATTCCCAGCGCTGAGCACTAACAGATCGTGACCACAGTTCACTTCGAGGATAGAAAATTATTCAGAGTGTGAGATACACCACAGATTGAACCCGGACCGCCTGTAATACTGAGGCTGTGATTCACCTGTTGTGATTCAAAACATGCCACGAGGGGACCGACTGACACAGCCGCCCCCTGGTTCGAACCATGGCCCAACCTAAAAACGTCTGTTCGAGTTATTTTTCAGGAGAAACGAATGAATCTGGTCCGCGTATTTTTAACGGCAGCATTTCTGGCATCAACTGTCATGCTCAGCCATGCCGTGGAAGCCAAAGAAGCTCCCGTTGCATTAGATGGAAACTGTGCCGTCTGTCTGGTGAATGGAAAGAAAATTGTCAAAGGGAAACCGGAATTCAAGGTGGTCTTCGATGACCAGACTTATCTTTTTCCATCTGAAAAAGTGAAACAGGAATTCGAGGCGAGCCCCGAAAAGTATGTGCCGGCACTCAAGGGTGACTGCACCGTCTGTTATGCCCATCATGATGGTCATCGCAATCCGGGAACCGTCGATCACATCAGCTTTTACCAGGGACGCGTCTTTCTGTTCCCCAACGAACAGATCAAAGCTGTATTTGATAAAGCGCCTGCAAAATACTCAGACGTCGATCTGGCCTGTGACGGAAAATGCATCGTCTGCAAGGTCGATGGTGGAAAAGATGTGCCGGGTAAAGCGAAGTTTACCGCCATCCATAAAGGCATGCGTTATCAGTTTCCCAGCGAAGCTGTTATGCAGAAATTCCAGGCAAGTCCTGATAAATATATTTCCCAGCTCAAAGCTGACACCAGCACCAGCAGCACCACGGATGCTGCATCACAGCTCGTCTCTGTCACTGGAACCACCGGTTGTGCCGCCTGTCAGTTTGGCGTACATCCTAAACAGGATCCCGGTGAACTGGGTCTCGCCGTTAAAAGCGAGGATGGAAAAATCTATGTGATCGAAGGTGCTCACAAATCTCATCCCAGCCTGTATGACAGCCGTTTTGAGAGCTTGAAGGTCAAAGTCAAAGGTAAAGAAATTGCATCTAAAGGCAATTTCGTCTGGCTCGATCCTCAATCAATTGAAACCGTGAAATAAGCGAAGCAACAAAAAAACAGCCTGAGACCAGTTTGGTTTCAGGCTGTCTGAATACATTGATTATTGGCAACACCTGGCAGCGTCTGTTCTTCCTCTCTCTTCCAACCTGAGTTGAAGAAAGCTGTCAGGTGTTTTTTAATTACCGGGCCAGGTAATAAGAGGGATTTGATGTAAAGCGTTCCCGCTCTGCATCACTGGAGAAGAACACCAGACGTTCCCGATAGACGCCCCCTGCGTAGGGATCACCTTCGACAGATTGATTTCGTTCCAGTTTCGATACACGACACTGTCCATCGAAAGCCGGCCAGTATTCCATCGGGTTCGCATCAAACTTCTGTTTGTGTTCAAGAGAAGCGAAGCAGAGCTTACGTCCTTTGAATTCCGAAGTGAACTGGGCATTCCCTTCCCGCAGTTCCTGGTCGTCGAGCATGCTGACCAGACAGACCCCTTTGAAAGCAAACTCGGGAGCCACTTCCTTCTGGCTCATTTTCTTGATTTCTGCTGTCTGGGCTTTCTCAGGAGCAGCCTGCTCATGATTCACCAGGCAGATTTTCTGCAAGTGTCCCGACATTTCGCGGGCAGCCACATAACCTGACAGCTTTTTGACCACCTTCAGCTCAGGGGAAATGATGACCGTGGTAGGCAGACCGGCGACACCGATGGCTTCGACGAATTCCGGATTTTCATCCGCATCCACGCGGAGTGGAATGAAACAGGAATTGATGTGCTTAATCACCTTCTGATCTTTGAAGGTTTCCTTATCCATTTTATGACAGTAGCCACACCAGCTGGCTCCAATCTGAATGAACATCGATTTGTCCTGAGCGCGGGCCTGCAGGGCAGCCTGCTTCAGGTTGGTTTGCCAGCTGATTTCATCCGCTCTTAAGGCGGGAGTGAAAGACTGAATAAAAACAAAACTTAATGTCAGAACGAGTAAGTTCCTGGCGCGCATAACAATCCCTTATGAAAGTAGCCCAAAAATTCCTGCACGCTTTACATATCGGACAGATTTGATGATTCGTTCAGTTTGCAGGATTATTCTGGATCAGATTTTTGTAATTGATTTGAGGTTTAGAACGATTCGTAAGCTCAGATAAACACTGAGGATAACGCAGGGGATTTATCCCCCCCAGTTTCACAGTGCGACCGCTTTTGCAGGGTAGGTTGTGTCGGTAGTTTTTTCAGAGTTATCAACATACTTCATACGTAAAGTATTCAGATTTTATTGGATAATTTTGTCATAAATCCGTCTGTGATGAAGATCGTCTTTCTGTCCGTCAGGGACTGTAAAACAGCTTACAAAAGCAGTTCCAGCAGGCAGGACTTGCCTGTGACTTGAATACTCAAACTCTGAAATTCATGGAGTTTACAGCGCAGATTATAAGAGCAGGAGAAGGGGGATTTTTCTTTGATTTCCCGTATCCGCAGTTTAAATTCAGAGTCAAATGTGAGATAACTCACAGAACAATTGAGGAGCGGGTTTTAGTCTTAACTCCTTGTCTGAAATTTCATTCTTTCCTGCGATAGAAACGTTGAGGTATTCCATGAAACGCCCTGATCTCAATCGACGTGATTTTAATCGAATGACACTCGCCGCCTTTGGTGGGATGGTCGCTGGCTCGATGACGGGTTGTCAGCCGAAATCAGATCCAGCTCCTCAGACTCCAGAAGCCGGTAGTTCGACTTCTGAGGGTCACGATGATCACGACCACGATCATGCCGATGATGCAGGAGCGGCAAAGGGAAATAAAGATGTCAGCCTGCTGATGAAAGAGCCACACGTCTGTCGTGGACTGAATACCTGCAAAGGAACTAACGCAGGCATTAAAAATGACTGTGCTGGCCTGGGTGCCTGTGCTTCTGTCGCCGAGCATGCCTGCTCTGGTCAGAATGAGTGCAAAGGCCAGGGTGGCTGTGGCACCAACCCCGGTATGAATTCCTGTAAAGGAAAAGGGGGCTGTCATATTCCGCTGATGGAAGGTGCCTGGAAACTGGCCCGCGCTGAATTCGAAAAAGCGATGGAAAAAGCCGGCAAGAAAGTCGGTCCCGCTCCAGAACCTAAAAAAGAGTAATCTCGCATAAAGTAAAATTCGACAGGCTCCTGATCCAGCACATTGGATCAGGAGCCTGTTTTTTGAGCCAGATCACCACACTGTAAACACAACAGCACCCGGGAAATCGCTCAGAGGGAAAGACGAATGACAGAGCCGCGTCTTGGACATGAAAATCTCGGACTGGGAGTCGGTCTGCGGACCGTTCACTTCTCACACATTCTGGAACATCAGCCGCAAGTCGACTGGTTCGAAATCATTTCCGAAAACTTCATGGATTCACAGGGACGCCCCCGCCACGTTCTGGAGCAGATTGCAGAGCGCTACCCGATCGTCATGCATGGGGTCTCCCTCTCAATCGGCAGCACCGATCCCCTCAATCGGGACTATCTCCATAAACTGAAAACACTGGCCAACTCAGTTAATGCCCGCTGGATTTCAGACCATGTCTGCTGGACGGGAGTGGCAGGTCGGAACACCCACGACCTCCTGCCGATTCCCTACACTGAAGCGACGCTGACGCATATCGTCGAACGGATTCGTACTGTTCAGGAGATTCTTGAACGGCCCCTGATCCTCGAAAATCCGAGCAGCTATCTCGAGTTTCAAGATTCGACCATGAGTGAGTGTGAATTTATCTGTCGCATGGCGGAAGAAGCCGATTGTGGACTGCTGCTGGATGTCAATAACGTCTATGTCTCGAGCGTGAATCATGAATTTGATCCCGTCTCTTACGTAGAGTCAATTCCAGCAGAACGCGTCGTGCAGTGTCACCTGGCGGGCCACACGAACTGTGGCACGCATCTGATTGATACTCACAACGGCCATGTGGTGAATCCGGTCTGGAACCTGTTTCAATTGCTACATCACCGTACGGGAGGCGTGGCAACACTGCTGGAATGGGACGCTGACATTCCCCCTTTCCCGACCGTGCACGCGGAAGTCTTAAAAGCCCGGCAATACATGGATGAAAACCTGGTCATCCCAGCGCAGGATTCCCCGGAAAGTGGGTCTATCCAGTCTGAGGCAATCCCGCATCCGGCTTCATTTATCGCGGCAGAATTCGAATGAGTCAGCAACCACGCCATCTGGATCAGATTCAGCGCTGGATGCAGGCCGTAATTACCTGGCCGGGAGAAATCCAGGACGGAATTGCTTCAGAGGATGCGCAGTCTGCGATCCCTCTCAACCCTGATGAACTGGAAACCCTGATTACCCGCTCCAGTCAATTGACCAGTCAGGAACGAATCGGAATCTATGCCAACGCCTATTATGCCCGGTTACTGGAATGCCTGAGTGAGGAATACCCGGCACTAGTCGCGGTTCTGGGAGAGACCGCATTTGGGGCTTTCTGTATGCAATATCTGCAGTCATGTCCCTCAACCAGTTATACCCTGGGGGACCTGGGCGCCCAGTTCCCTGAATTCCTCTCAGAAAACAGACCGGCTCGGGAACAGACAGACGAACCGGACTGGACCGTTTTCCTCGTGGAAGTCGCAACGCTGGAGCGACTTTACAGCGAAGTCTTCGATGGACCGGGCATCGAGCAGACGCCCCTGTTGACGCCGGAAAAACTGAACTCCCTCTCTCCCGAAGAGTTACCAGAACTGAAACTGCAGTTAGCACCCTGCTTCCGTCTGTGCCGGTTCCACTATCCTGTGCACGAATTCATTACCTCTGTCCGGAAGGCAGAAGAGCCAGCCATTCCGGCCCCCCAGACCACCTGGCTGGCGATCACCCGCCGCAACTTTATTGTCCGACGCGAGAGCATTTCCGAGCCTGAATACTTACTGCTTTCACAATTGCAGGACGGACGGAGAATCGGAGAAGCGATCGCCGTGCTGATAGAAGCAAAACTGCTGGATCCGGAAGATCTCGTCGCTCATCTGCACGAGTGGTTTCGCCACTGGACTGCCGCGGCGTTCATCATTGGATTTACTACTGAGTAAGCGGAGCAACTGCTGATCATAGAGCGGATTTCCGGGACTTGAGACGAAATCAAGCGAATTCAATTTTTGCTTCAAAATCGCGCCTGTTGAAAAGAATGGACAATTTAGATAGTCTGGCAAAAGATTTAGTGCTCAAAATCAAGGGAATATCGGCTTCGCAGACAGATACAAATCAACGAATCAGTATGTATTGTCGTCTGACAGGTCCCCGCCTCAAAGCACCCGCGTGCCCCGCATTGACACAAAAACGGCTCGGAATTACAGTCCCGACTTATAAAAATTACACACGGAAAATTCTTTAGCTTATTTTCAAGAAATAATCAGCAGCGGGGCTGTCAGGGAGGGCAGCAATATGAAGGGCATCATCATGTGTTGTGTTGCAATGTTGCCAGCCTTTGAAATCGCGGGGTGTACGCAACGAAACTCCCTGCCTCCTGTGACTATTAATTCCCCCGCTCCCATGCCAGCCCCTCAATACCCGGCTCAAGCAGCAAAGCCAGCTCCCACCGGGCCCCTGTTTACTACGCCTCCGACGATTGCAATCGAACCGTCCAACCCCTGGAAACCTGAAGCAGAGGTGCGTGACTGGGAATATATTGTCATCCATCACACCGCGTCGTCATCAGGCAGTGTCGAAAGCATTCACGAACTGCATAGCAAGAAAAAGGATAAATCCGGTAATTCCTGGCTGGGAATCGGATATCACTTCGTGATTGGCAATGGCAACGGTATGCCCGACGGAGAGATCGAATCCACCTTCCGCTGGCGTGAGCAGATGCATGGTGCTCATGCGGGAAATAATGCCTACAACCAGAAAGGGATCGGGATTTGTCTGGTTGGAAATTTTGAAAATGAACCTCCCACAGACGCACAAATGGCGGCTGTGAAGAAGCTCGTGGGAGTACTCAAAGCGGAATACAATATCTCCAGCCAGAACGTACAGGGACACCGCGATGTGAAAGCGACCGCCTGCCCGGGGAAATACTTCCCTATGAGCGAAGTCGCCTCCGCCGTTGATCTGCCTGTGCTGGGATCAACGTCCCCACCTGAACCTACGAAAAAACCTGAGATCGAACTGGCTCAGGAATAGGCCTACCAGACAACCCCACATTTAAGACTACCCCCTGATTCACTCACTGAAAGCAAAATGAAAATGGATTATTCTCAACGTCTTAAATGGATTGAACATATTTTACAGACAGAGAGCAGAGGGTTAGACCGTCTCAATTCTTCAGGCAGCAACTCGGAACCGACCTCGGATACAGAGACCACTCTGAATCTGCCCCTGAAGCATATTTCCCTGTTCCGCCCCGAACATTACCAGTCAGGCTACGCTTATCCGCTCGTAATCTGGCTGCATCCAGATTGTGGCTCAGAACACGACCTGCATACGGTAATGCCTGAAATCAGTACCCGAAACTACCTGGGACTCTCATTTCGGGCTCCAGCCATCGACCCCAAAACACCACAGAACGGCTATCGCTGGCCCGACAGCCAGCTGTTTATCGAGTTGTTTCTCAGTCAGGTGGAACAAACGGTTGAAGAATTGAAAAAGGTATTCCACATCCATCCCGATCGGATTTATCTGGCAGGGAAGGGCACCGGTTGTTCAATTGCCACCCGCCTGCTGCTGCAGTCAGAGAACCTGTTTGCAGGAGCTGCTCTCCTGGAGGGACATTTCAGCAAGCACGATTTCCAGTATCAGGAAACCGGTGATCTCGCAGGGAAACGGATTCTGCTGGATCCACAGCACTCCCAGCAGCCCTTGTCCACACAGCGACTGATGCGACTCTGGAAAACCAGAGGCGCGGACGTCCAACTCCCGCATCCGTCTCAGCATTCAGTACAAAACCAGGGCCGCGAACTCCTGCGGGCCCTCGATTACTGGATCATGGAAGGAATTTCCACTGCGAAGCTGGCCTGAGTCAGGTTCTCTGCCGCAGTTGATTACGCCCGTACAGTTTCAATTACGACGATTAATCGGTTTATGCCGAAGTTTCCTGTCGTAATGCGTCCGGTCTGGCCGATGAATTAACTGGAACCCGGTACCGACACCGGAGTCCGACTGCTGAAATTTACGGGCAGCCCTGTGTGGACTGTTCGCTTTATTCTACCGACCGGCAAGGAGAGAACTATGATGGTGCGGCGTCTCATGCTCGCAGGGTTGTTCCTGTTTGTGGTTGGGTTGGCCACGTCTATTTTTTCCCCTGCTGATGCACTGGCAGCCGGACGCGGACAACCAACCGACTGGAAACGATTCTACTATTACCCCTATGTCTATTATCCCCAGAACTTCCAGCGACCTCAGGGGAGCTATGACAATCTCTATTACCGCTATCCGGAAAATATGAGAATCCCGGTTTACAACAAAGACTGGCACAACTTCTACCCAAGTGAACGTCCTTACCACAAAGGCAATCACTTCTATCTGGACGTCTTTTAAAAGACTCCCTGCGTGACTCTCTATAGCACGCCCCGTGATCTGAACACCAAAGCCTGCGAAGTATTTCGCAGGCTTTTTTAATTCCCCTCTGAGAACGGAATTTCCAGTCAGTTCCACTTTCCACAATCGACGCTGACATTCTAAAATTATCCCAGAATGAATCCTGGCTCAGGAATCACAGTTTCACTTTCCGCAGGCGGTAGACATCCTCTGACCAGCCCTCCGATCCCAATTCAAAACGCCCGGCAGTTACAGCTTTATGTCAAACGAAAAAACGGAAGGTGTCATCATTCGACTGGCCGACTTCAGCGAGTCGAGCAAAGTGGTTACCTGGTTTACGCGGGACTTTGGGAAAACTGCGTGTCTGGCGAAAGGTGCCAAGCGGCTGAAAAGCTCATTTGAGGCTGCTATTGACTTACTTGCCACATGTCGGATAGTCTTCATCCGAAAATCTTCCGGCGGGCTCGATATTCTCACCGAAGCCCAGCTCGTGAATCGTTTTCGACCTTATCCTGGAAATCTGTCTCACCTGTATGTGGGGTATTATATCGCAGAACTGCTGGATGCTCTGACCGAGGAGTACGATCCTCACCCGGAGCTGTACGACGCAGTCTGCGAAACAATACAGCACCTGCAGGAACAAGACGATTTCCAGAAACCTTTGATTAAATTTGAATTAACCATATTAGAGGAGATCGGTCAGCTTCCTCAGTTCGAATACTGTGCCGGCTGTAACGGCGAACTGGGGCCTGCTGAAGCGTATCTCTATGATGCCCATAACGGCGGAGTGTATTGCCGGGATTGTGAACAGCAGAGACACGGAAATGTGCGTGTCTCGCGGGGAACCATCTCGGTACTGCAGAAACTGTCAACTGAAAAAACGGTACTGTCCCAGCGACTGAACCTGTCCCTTCAACAACAACGCGAGATTCGACACCTGCTGTCAACTACCATGTCCCATATCCTGGGGCGTCGCCCCAAAATGGCGTCCTACCTCAAACTGTAATCAATTCATTTTCCTCAGGTGGAAGTCACGGATGACCATGTCCACTTATGATCGACTTAATAAAACTTCACGCGTATTCCGCACTGTAGTTCAGGCTCTGATTCTCAGCGTCTGTGTCAGTGCCACGGGCTGCGCCATGTTCAGCGACCGTTCGACCGGATTATCCGCATGGAAACCACCCTGGTCTAAGAAAAGCGTGACCGACGATCCCACTATCGACAACGTACGCGGCCCCATGCAGCGCGTGCTGCAGACAGCGATGTGGAAAAAAGAACGGGAATCCAATTTCATCAAACCTGGCGTTGGTGCAACTGAATACAAAAAAGCCCAGGAATTGTTTGAAGCCAAGAATTACAAAGAGGCTGAAAAAGAATTCAAGGCCATCGTCAAGAAATTCAAAAACGATCCCATTCGAGAAGACGCTCAGTTCATGATCGCCGAGTGTCAGTTTGCCCGGAAGCGATACTCCTGGGCACAGGACAGCTACGATCAGTTGCTGGTAGATTTCCCTTCCACACGTCACCTCGACCAGACGACCAAGCGGATGTTTACCATTGCACGCCACTGGTTGCAGGATCCTTCGATTATTTCCGGCAGTGAAGTCCATCAGGTTAACCTGGAGGAACCGGGCTCGGACTCCCCCGAACTGCCCGATGATGGTAAAAAACGCAGCAGCCGCTGGGCACTGGTGCCCAACCTGTTTGACCGCAGTCGCCCTGTGTTCGATACCGAAAACCGTGCTCTCGAAGCCCTCAAGTCTATCTGGCTGCATGACCCTACCGGTCCTCTGGCCGATGACGCTCTGATGCTGACCGCCAGTCATTACCTGCAGAAGGGGCGTTACATGGATGCAGACCGGACATTCGGCCTGCTGCGTGAAGAATATCCGAAAAGTCCCCATTTGAAGGATGCCTTCATGCTGGGAACGCACGTGAAACTCATGTCTTATCAGGGACCCCGCTACGATGCCACCGTGCTCGACGATGCTGGAAACCTGAAAGAGACTACACTGCGGATGTTCCCCAACGCCGACAAACAACGGCTGAAGACGGAACTCCAGAAAATCGAATACGCGAAAGCGAAGCGTGAGTGGGAGACCGTTCAATACTGGATGCGTCGCAGCAAACCCAAGTCAGCAGCAGTCTACTGTAACCTGCTGATCGAACATTATCCCACGTCTCCCTTTGCCAATCAGGCCCGCGATCTGCTGGCCGAACTGGGACGCGATAACACGAATCATCTCTGGGCCAATTACGCGGTACCAGGGAAAAAGTCAGCTGTAAAAGAACCAGAACCAGCTCGCTTCTCACTACCGGGCATTCCCGGTTTTGGCGGCGATGAACCCAAGGCGGTTCCCGCCCCGTCCAAAGCACCTGCTGAACAGGCACCCGCTGAGGATACGGGACTTGAACCTCCGGCCCGTTTGAGACTGGATGGACTGGACGAACCGATTAGAAGAATTCCGTCAGACGGAGAACCGGAACCGGCACGGATCCAACTGTAAGCCTCTCTGCCTGGCAGAATTGTGTCACCCTGTATGACTTAGTTTATGAAACGTTTTGTGGTCAACCTGTTCGTGCTGCTGGTGCTGTCAGTCAACCTGCCAGGCTGCGGCTACACCGTCGGCAATTCGTATCAGCCCGACGTACAGACAGTGTATGTACCTATTTTTGAAAATCAGACTCTGCGTCGTGGGTATGAGTACCAGTTAACTGAGGCCGTGCAGCGTAAGATTCAGTCACGAACTCCCTTCCGACTGGCCAAAGGCATAGAAGCAGATACCAGGCTCACCGGGACCATCAGGAAAATCAATAAATCAGTATTGGGGACCACTCAAAATGACGATCCTCGTAATCTGAATCTGGAGTTTGTCGTGGATGTCACCTGGGAAGATATGCGAAGTGGCCAAATCCTGTCACAGCAGCAGGTTCCCATTACTGCCGATGTCGTCAACCTGGTTTCCCAGGCTTCGTTTGCACCGGAAGTCGGGCAATCCCTGGCGACAGCCACCCAGAGAGTCACCGATGAGCTGGCCAATCAGATTGTTCAACTTATGGAAGCCCCCTGGTAAATTTGATCCACAAACACACATGGTCAGGATCTCTCTATCCTGATAAAATCCCACACCATTTCAGAAACCCAACAATTTAAACCATCCCCACCTTTCAGATGAACCTGTCTACTACACAAGTACGGATTGCGAAATCTCATCGGGCCTCAAGCCAGACCTGCAATTCAGGGAAGGATTTGGATATCAAATGAAGTCAAAACCTGTCTTACACCAAAGTGCTCTCACGTTATTCTCCTGGGCGATGCTGACACTGCTTGTGACCGCGTCTCTCGAGGCGCAGGTCGATCAGCGAAAACCACGCCCCGACCCGGCCGACGCAGTAATGCAGGTCCAGGAACTCCCCAAAGCGCTGGAAGGCATTCTGGAGAAATGGGAAAAGGAATCAGGCAAAATCAATAAACTGGAAGGCGAGCATGTTCGCATCTGGTATGACGATGTTTTCTGTGTCGAAAAACGCTCCGAGGGAAAATTTTATTACGAGAAACCAGATAAAGGCCGGATCGATATTACCGGCATGAAAATTGGTAAGAATGCCAAGCCGGGTAAAGTGAATCCCAAAACAGGAAAACCCTTCATATTACAACCTGGCGAAAATGAGAAATGGATCTGTGACGGACATCGGATTTTCAAAATTGATGAAGATGAAAAAGCGTACGAAGTCTTTCCGATCCCCCTGGAGCGTCGTGGTGCCAATATCATGGAAGGCCCCCTGCCGTTCCTGTTCGGGATGCCTGCAAAAACTGCCAAACAACGCTATTATTTAAAACTGATAGATAACTCACCACAACAAATTGTCATCGCTGTCAAACCACGTCGGCGGGCAGATGCGGCAAATTACCAGGAAGCCAAAGTCCTGTTGGATCCAAATACGTATCTGCCACGAGCTGTGCAGTTAATTCACCCAGGCGGGAATCAGTCCACTGTTTACAGTTTCCAAAAAGTGGAAGCGAACAAAGCCAGAGGCATCATCGCCAAAGTATTCGGGAACAGTCCATTTACCCCGGACCTGGAAGGCTATCAGCTTCAGGGAAAAGTAGTTGCTCAAGCCGATGGTGGCCAGACACAACAACCTGCTCCGCAGCAACAGATCGCCCCCGTTCAACATGCCACTTTTAAAGTACCAAATATGGTCGGGCATGACTTTAAATCCGCCAGAAAAGTGCTGGAAGATATGGGCCTGAAACCTCAGTTTCACCGAGGCGATCCTGCAGAGCAACCCAAGTTGATCTACCAGGTTTATCAGCAGGTCCCTGTACCAGGTTCCGCAGCTCAGAAGGGTCAGACGATTCATCTGAAGCTCTACGTCGATCCGAGCAAAGCACAAAACTGAGCCAGGAAAGACAAGAAATAACTCATAGAAAAGCCCTGGGGAAACTACCCCGGGGCTTTTTTAGTTATTGCGGGCGCGCATCGCACGTTGAATATCCATGCGAGCGGAATCTTTCTTGAGCTTCTCTCGCTTGTCGTGCAGTTTACGCCCCTTGGCGATTCCCAGCTTCACTTTCACCAGGCCACGGGTGAAATAAACGGTCAATGGAATCAGCGTCAGACTTGAGTTCTCGGACCGCTCAGCAAATTTGCGGATCTCGGCTTTCTTCATCAGCAGCTTCCGGGGACGCCGGGTCTGATGATTCATTGTGTTCGCCTGCGGATACAGCGCGATATCACAGTTAAAGAGCCAGACTTCCCCATCCTGCACGCGGGCAAACGCCTCTTCGATGGAGATTTTGTTCGCGCGGATGCTTTTGACTTCGCTCCCCGCCAGCATGATCCCGCAATCGAGTGTATCCAGTATCTCGTAATTGTGACGGGCCTTACGATTCTGGCAGACGGTACGCGAATTAGGATCTTCTTTCGAAGCTTTCTTCTTTCCCTTTTTACCCATTGCCAGAATCTCCTGAAGTCACCCGGTTAATCGGGCGAACGATGCTTACTCTAAAGACGTACATTTTAACCGAGAATGAACTGATTTCAATCAGTTTGAAATCACACGCGCGTCTGGTATCGACACGCGTACGTGTGATCTGGTTCAGCAGTAAATCACTTAATTGCTGTCCTGTCGCAGTTGAACCTGCAGGGCTCCCAACATCCGGGTAATCTGCTTTTCCTTACTGGAGATGAAAGGAACATTATCCAGCACAATGGCCCGCGGCTCATTACGGGGATGCAGTACCAGTCGACCGGAACGCAGCAGGAGATATTCAAAGATATCGCTGATTTCCTTGTCAATCTTCAGATTGGGAGCCGAGAATCGTTCGAGGTCACTCAGGAATCCATGGTGATGCAGCAGTTCATTACCACGAACTTCCCAATAGTCAAAGCGAACATAAATACCCACGCAGATAAAGATCAGCCCCAGAATTCCGGAGAACATCCAGTACATCTGAGAATTGGCCCAGGGACGCAGACTTTTCAGGAAATTCGACAGTGCGGGGACAATTTCCGGGTTAAACCGCAGGATCATCCAGGCCCCCATAAACAGAGCCACGCCGAGGAAGAACAGCGTCAACGACGTGGTGCGAGGAAAGTCAAACGCCAGTACTGTCAGATTAAAGCCAAAGACGCCCAGAAAGATCAGGGCCATGACTTCAGCCGTATGTTCCGATTTACCGCCCACATACGCTGATTCTCCGGCGAATGTCATGAAAATCGCTGCTGCGATTGAGACGATCAGGGTTGGATAGAGAAACACAATCTTGGGGTAGGAAATCAGGTAAATACGGTCGGGGACATCATCTTTGTGCTGCCCGGCTCCCGGTTTCAGTTCCTCACCCATCGTGGAATCATCGGCCATGATCGAATCCCTTATCATTATTCACTGGTGCTGGAGTCTGACGCTGAAACGCAGACCCCGTTATTAATCGAATAGACTTCCTTGAGCACAACGCATTTTGAGCCGCCAGGGATCACCAAAACCTGCGAGCAGAGCCCGATTTGAGCACTGTCTCGGTGGAAATGTGTAGTATCCCCGGCAATTCAGAACCGTTAGTGTTCCGCAATAGTAGACGTGCTGAATGCGGACTGCAAGGCTGTTTAGGGACTGATACTTAGGACCTGCTACCTATATTCCCACCTGGCTGAGTTGTCGCTAGATGGGAAAGGGCCACTGTGTTTGCCGATTATCACTGCGACTGGCTCTATTTTGTATAAAATATACAAAGAAAAATATATATAATATATAAAAATCAAAAGTAAGGACTTACTCACCTCCCGATTCCTTGGTACATATTAATGTATGAAAATACGATTGCCTGAACCCGTTCGTATCGTTTCAGTTCTGGGATTTTTAACCCTGATCACTGTCTCTACGCCCACCTTAGAGGCGGCAGAGAAGGTTGACTACCTGAAACAGATCAAACCACTGCTGACCGAAAAGTGCTACTCCTGCCACAGTGCCCTCAAGCAGGAAGCTGAGCTACGCGTTGAAACTCGCGAGTTGATGCTCAATGGCGGTGACAGCGGCGCAGCCCTCGTTCCCGGCAAACCGGATGACAGCCTGATGCTCTACCGGATCATGGCAGAGGGGGACGAACAGATGCCTCCACCTGAGGAAGGTGCACGTCTCTCAGCCAAACAGATCGAACTCATCAAAACCTGGATTGAGCAGGGAGCAGAGTCGCCGGCTGAAACGATACCCGGGCGACCGGAAGACCACTGGGCCTTCCAGCCTCCCGTCAAAGCCAAACTTCCTGCAGGAAATCATTCAAATCCGATTGATGCACTCCTGGGGGAAAAACAACAGTCACAGAACCTGACCCCGGTCGCTCCGGCTTCCAGGCGAATTTTACTCAGACGTGTCTATCTGGATCTGATCGGCCTGCCACCTTCACCGGAAGAGATCGAACAGTTCGTAAACGACACCAATCCCAAAGCCTATGAAAAAGCCGTCGATCGCCTGCTGGCCAGTCCCCAATACGGAGAACGCTGGGGCAGACACTGGATGGATATCTGGCGTTATACAGACTGGTACGGTCTGGGAAAACAGTTACGTTACAGCCAGAAGCATATCTGGCACTGGCGGGACTGGATAATTGAATCGCTGAATAACGACAGCAGCTACGCAGAGATGGTGCAGGACATGCTGGCGGCAGACGAAATCAAGCCGACCGATCGCGATGCACTGCGGGCCACCGGTTTCCTCGCAAGACACTACTACCTGTTTAACCGCACGACCTGGCTGGACAGCACCCTGGAACACACCTCGAAAGCGTTTCTGGGACTCACCATGAACTGCGCCAAGTGTCATGATCACAAGTATGACCCTCTGACGCATCACGACTATTACCAGATGCGGGCCATCTTCGAACCATATCAGGTCCGCCTGGATCCTGTTCCGGGAGTCACCGACTTGGAGCAAGACGGGCTCCCGCGGATCTTCGATGCCCACAATGATGCCAAGACCTACGTGCATGTCCGGGGTAACGAAAAAGATCCTGACAAAAGCCAGGCCATGCCGCCTGCAACACCGGAGATTTTCACGTTCCGAGAATATAAGCCTGCACCGGTCTCTCTCCCCGCAACCGCACATCATCCTGCCCTGCAGGAATTTGTTCTCAAAGACCAGTTAAAAGCCGCTGACGCAAAAATCGCTGCAGCACAGAGCAGTCATCAGAAAGCGGAACAGCAACTGGCGGAACTGGAAAAGACGGCCCGGTCTCAGGTTGCTCAAACAAAATCACCTGCTCCTTCCAAACCCTTTCTGATCGATGATTTTGCAAAAGCCAATACGGAACTCTGGGAACTCGGTCCCGGACAATGGGCCTATCAGGATGGAAAATTGATCCAGACAAAAACCGGTTACGGCCGCGCTTACCTGCGATCCAGGGCGGATCACCCCGAGGACTTCCAGGCCACATTCAAATTCAAAACTACAGGTGGTGATAAATGGCGGTCAGTTGGACTCGCATTCGATGTGCATGGAGATCGGGAAAAGATGATCTACCTGAGTGCGGTCCAGCCCGGTTCCAAGCTGCAGGTCAGCTATAAAGAAGATGCAAAATCCATCTATCCTTCTGATGGTCGCCACGCCTGCGAAGTCAGCCTGAATGAGAACTATGAGCTGGAGATCAAAGTTCGCGATCAGCTCATCAACGTCTCCCTCAACGGCGAACATGCACTCGCTTATTCTCTACCGCTGGCACGGGAAGCCGGGAAAATCGATCTGCTGGCATTCGATGCTGCCGCAGAATTCGATTCTGTCAAGATTATCCCCCTGCCAGCTGATGCAGAAATGATTCAAGGTAAACAGCCTGCCAAACCGAGCCTGGAAGTCGCGCGGGCCAGGTCCAGAACCGCAGCAGCGGCCCTGCAGTCGGCAAAACTGTATAAAGCCTCGCTGGAGGCCGCATTCGCCGCGGACAAAGCCGCATATTCTGATCTGCCCGAAGAGAAACAGACCGAATTGAAACGCGCTGCCGCTCTGGCGGCCCGTCAGTATGAACTGGCCCAGGCGGAAGAGAAACTGGCTCAGCTGCAGGAAAAACGGCAAGCGACCACTAAGGCTGCAGATCAGAAAAAACTGGACAAAGAGATTCAGACCGCCGACAGCAAACTGCAGGCAGCCCGGAAAGCGATTGAGGAACCAGGTGAGAAATACACACGGGTTCGTGCTTCGCGTAAGGCACTGGAGGGGCCAGCTGAAACGGAAGCTTCCCGTTCACAGCCTTACCCCACAACCAGCACCGGCCGACGCACCGCCTTCGCCCGCTGGGTCACTGATCGCCAGAATCCGCTGACCGCCCGTGTCGCCGTCAACCACATCTGGTTGAGGCACTTCGGTCAGCCACTGGTAGAAGATGTAACCGACTTCGGCCTGCGTTCCAAACAGCCACTGCATCAGGATCTGCTGGACTGGCTGGCAGTCGATTTCATGGAACACAACTGGAGCATGAAACACCTGCATCGCCTGATGGTCACATCACAGACTTATCAACTCAGCAGTTCAACCCGCGACGCCGACCCAGAGACACTCAAAGCCGATTCAGCCAATGCGTACTACTGGCGTCGGAATACTGTCCGCATGGAATCGGAAGTCATCCGTGACAGCCTGCTCTCCCTGGCCGGAGAACTGGATCTGACGCTGGGTGGCCCGACTATTGATCCCAATAAAAATACAGACAGCAAACGCCGCAGCCTGTACTTCACTTACTCTCGTGACTCCCAGGAAAAATTCCTGAGTATGTTTGATGCTGCTGACATCTTTGCCTGTTACCGTCGCCAGGAAAGCGTTGTTCCCCAGCAGGCACTGGCTCTGGCAAACAGTAAAGTTTCCTTGCAGATGGCACGTAAAATCACAGCTCGATTACGAAAACAGGCTCCCGAAGCTAATGACGAGGAATTCGTCAAGCGTGCCTATGAACTGATTCTCTGTGTCGAACCGACGGCGGAGGCCCAGTCACTCTGTCTGCAGGCACTGGGGGAAATGCAATCCGTGCTCAAGGCGTCCGGGCAAAAAGATCCGCTCTGGCGCTCCCGCGAGAACCTGGTTCACGCCTTACTCAATCATAATGATTTCATCACCATTCGCTGAAGGTGCCTCATGAATCATCCATCATATTCTGATCAGACACAAAGCCCGTTACCCCGCCGTCATTTTATGGGCAGCCTGGGGTCCGGACTGGCCGGGATCTCTCTGGCTTCTCTACTGCAGGAAGAAGCGCAGGCCTCCGGACATCATCCGCCGACCGGACAACCACACTTTCCTCCCAAAGCCAAAAGTGTGATCTGGCTGTTTATGCGGGGTGGCGTCAGTCATATGGAGAGCTTCGACCCCAAGCCGATGCTCACCAAATACGAAGGGAAATCGATCAGTGAGACTCCCTGGAAAGACGTGCAGGACCCGGAAAAGCTGAAAAAAGTCCGAGTGGTTGTGGTCAATGATGCAAATGGTCAGCAGCGTAATAAAATCTATCCGTTGCAGGTCGGTCATAAAAAGTATGGCGATAGCGGCATCGAAGTCAGCGACTGGTTCCCCCATATCGGCGGTTGTGTTGATGATATTTCCATCGTGCGTTCAATGTGGACGACCGATGACAACCACGGTGCCCAGGTGCAGTTCCATTCCGGCCGTCACATGCTCGACGGGCGTGTGCCTACAATTGGTGCCTGGGTCAATTATGGTCTCGGCACTCTGAACCAGAACCTCCCACAGTTTATCAACATGGGGCCGCGTTTCTTTGACGTTCGCGACGGTCATTACCTGGGCCCCGCCTATGATTCCGTTCCTCTGAAAGTCGACCCGAAAAATCCACTCCCTTATGCCAAGCCGGAACTGGATCTTTCTCATCGGGAACAGCAGATTGAGTTTTCTCTGGTCAACCAGTTGAATCAACTCAGTGCCGAACAGTATCCGAACGATACTACGCTACAGGCACGCATGAAATCCTACGAACTGGCGTTCCGCATGCAGACCGCAGTCCCAGAGGTGATTCGTTTCGATCAGGAAACCAAAGAGACCCAGGATCTCTATGGACTCAACAACCCGGAGACCAAACCATTTGGCATGCAACTCCTGGCAGCCCGTCGATTCGTCGAAAAGGGAGTCCGTTTCATTCAGATCATGCATGGGCCTGGTGCCGCCGGTGCCTGGGATTCACACTCTAACCTTAAGAAAAGCCACTCCAAACTGGCCAAACAGGTTGATCAACCTGCTGCTGGTCTGCTGAAAGACCTCAAACGCCGTGGGCTGCTCAAAGATACGATCGTCGTCTTCGCCACTGAATTCGGACGGACCCCCGGATCACAGGGAAGTAATGGCCGCGATCACCATCCGTACGGATTCTCAATCTGGATGGCCGGCGGTGGACTGAAAGGGGGCGTTGCACACGGGGCAACCGATGAACTCGGCTTCCACGCCGTGGAAAAACCGCATTATGTGACCGACGTGCATGCCACCTTGATGAAGCAGCTTGGCCTGAATGCCCGCCTGCTGGAAGTGCCCGGCCATAAGCGTATCGAAATGGATTTCGGTCACCCCATTGATGAAATCATCGCATAATTCAGCACCTTCATCACCAGCCGGGCCGCTTTTCACGGTATTCATCCGGCTTCTTTTCTACTGACCGGTCGAATCCGCTCACGGAACCAGTATAATAAGATCGTGCGATTCAGAATCGTACGGTTTCCTTATTTACCAGGTTGCTGCGAAAGGGTTCCCCATGCTGCGTTCTGTCTGTCTCGCGCTGACACTGTTTTCATCCCTGCTGTTGCTGAATATCGATCGGGCAACTGCGAAAACCTACCGGGTGTATTTCCTGGGAGGCCAGTCGAACATGGATGGATATGGCTATGTCAAAGATCTGCCGAAAGACTTAAGTGACCAGGTCTCCGGAGTGATGATCTTTCACGCGAACCCATCACCAGATGCCGTCCCCGTCGATGGCCGCGGTATCTGGGCTCCTCTGAAACCCGGTCATGGAGCCGGTTTCAAGTCGGATGGAACTTCGAATACCTACTCCGATCGATTCGGTGTGGAGCTGACCTTCGCCCGCAAGATTAAGGAACTGGCCCCCGATGAACCGGTGGCGCTGATCAAGATCTCGCGTGGTGGCACATCAATCGCCATCGACGCCGCCGGCAAATTCGGTTGTTGGGATCCAGATTTCAACAGCGGAAGCGGTGCAGGTCAGGGAATCAACCAGTACGACCACTTTCTGGCAGGCATGAGACGGGCCTTACAGACACGAGATATTGATCAGGACGGAGAGCCGGATACGCTAGTGCCGGCTGGAATCGTCTGGATGCAGGGAGAAAGTGATGCTGCCTACACAGAGGAAATCGCCCAACAGTATGAAGCCAACCTCAAGCGACTGATGGACTTAATACGCGCAACACTACTGACAGATGACCTGCCCGTTGTGATTGGACGTATTTCTGATTCCGGAGATAATCCGGAGGGAAAGGTCTGGAAGTATGGTGAAATTGTACGCGATGCCCAGGCGTCGTTCGTCAAAAAAGACGGACATGCGGCCCTGGTAACCAGTACAGACGGATATGGTTATTCGGATCGTTGGCACTATAATTCAGCAGGTTATCTGGATTTAGGCAGTAAATTTGCCCAGGCCCTATGGAAAGCCCCCCAGGATTAGTACTATCCTGCGTGAAGACTTTCCTTTTTATATTCTATTTGAGAGTGTGATGTTCGATGTCTGCAACCAAACCTGAACTGCTTTCCCCAGCCGGAACCCGTAAAGCCATGCAGTACGCTTACGCCTTCGGGGCCGATGCCGTCTACGCGGGACAGCCCCGTTACAGTCTCCGTGTGCGGGAAAACGAATTCAATAAACTGGATGTCATGGCGGATGCGGTTGCCGAAGCACACAAGCTGGGTAAAAAATTCTACATCGCCAGCAACATCGCCCCGCACAATCTCAAGGTCCGCAGTTATCTCAAAAATATGGAACCGGTCATCGACATGCAGCCCGATGCGTTGATCATGTCGGATCCGGGACTGATCATGATGGTCCGCGAACGCTGGCCCGATGTGCCGATCCATCTTTCAGTGCAGGCCAATGCAGTCAACTATGCCACCGTCAAGTTCTGGCAGAAGTTTGGTCTGACCCGGATCATTCTGTCGCGAGAACTGTCCATCAAGGAAGTGGCAGAGATCCAGGAAGAATGCCCCGACATGGAGCTCGAAGTCTTCGTACACGGCGCACTGTGTATCGCCTATTCCGGACGCTGCCTGCTATCGGGGTATATGAATCATCGCGATTCCAACCAGGGGAACTGCACCAACGCCTGTCGCTGGGACTATAAAGTTAACGAAGCCGTACAGACACTGGAAGGGGACATCGTGCTGAAGAATCCCCCGCCCCCACGTGAACCACAGCTGCCGATCGTGGATCAGGTCTTCCTGCTCGAAGAACCCCAACGACCGGGAGAGTACATGCCCGCCTATGAAGACGAGCATGGCACCTACATCATGAACTCCAAAGATCTCCGCGCGGTACAGCATGTGAAGACCTTTACCGACATGGGCATCAGTTCGTTGAAAATTGAGGGACGAACCAAGTCCTTCTTTTATGCAGCCCGCACCGCACAGGTCTATCGTAAAGCCATCGACGATGCTGCAGCAGGGGTGGAGTTCAATTACGAACTGATGGAAATGCTCGACAGCCTGTCGAATCGTGGTTATACGGAAGGTTTCTTCCAGAGACATGCATCAGAGAGCATGCAGAATTACGAGCACGGTCGTTCGGTTGCCAGCAAGCAACAGTTTGTCGGCGATATCATCGACCGCGATGCAGACGGTCTGATTGTCGATGTCAAAAACAAGTTCGGGCTCAACGATGAACTCGAGCTGATGACTCCTGCAGGGAATACGGTCTTCTCATTGAAGTCGCTACTGAACCAGAAATCAGAATCTGTGGACGTGGCGCCGGGCAGTGGGCATGTAGTGAAGATTCCCTTCACAGAGAATCAGCTTGAAGAGAGTGCCGGATCGATGAGCGACCACGATCAACAGTTCGCACTGCTCATGAAATCGGTTGGGACGCCAGCGACGGCCTCACTCACCTAGAGCCGTTTACTTCTGACCTTTGACGGTCAGTTCGTTATTGACCTTGCGCACCCCTGGCTCAAGCATCGCCAGGAATTCGACCAGTTTCCGAGTTCCTGCTGAGTCGACCTCACCACGCAGTGTCACACTGTGATCGGTGTTGACCTGAAATTGCACGCCACTCAATTTGTCATTTCGAGTTCGCAGTTGATCGAAGGAATTCCCGATTGATGTGGAGACGTTACTCACGGGAATTGCCGGTGCCGTAAATGCAACTCTTAACTGTGGTCGGAATTCGGGTACCTTGGGGCCTGTCTGTCCTGCATTCCGCTGATTCAGGCTGTTTTGCGACCCTCCCCCCGTCGCACGATTGAAATTCCGGTTTTGTCCGGGAGCACCGCCGGTTGCTGACTGGGCATTATCGCGACCAATAAATGCATTCTGCGCGGCATCAGAGCGGCCAATGAAACTGTTCTGAGAATTCAGATTCTGTGGCGTTCCCATTCCAGATGAGAGCGGCGTTTGCAGATTGTTCAGGGGAGATTGTGCTGTCCCTGAACTTCCTCCTAGACCGGATGTAGATCCCCCGAAAGATTGAGTGCTCCCCCGTGATGATTGTGAGCCACCACTGGTAGAAAGTGTCTGCACCTGCCCCTGACAGATTTGTGTCTGGAGCATGACCGCACACGCAAAACCCGCTGTGATCATTGAACTTGTGAAGAATTTATTCAACATGATATTCCCTTGAACTGGGAGATAGAACCGGGGCTTGCAGACACTTCTCTAATTATACCATCGTCATTTACGGGGGGAAGCAAATAATCCGTTTGTCGCCCGCTGCCTCTTTAGCGATTCCCACTCAGACGGTATTGCCGATATTCTGTGTCAGACTGAGATTCAAGCGAAGTTCCCTGTTGAACCGGTGCGGCTTCAATCCGAGTCTGTTTTTTCTCGTTGAGCAACTGACCCAACTGTTCTTCCAGTCGTCGAATCCGTAGATCCCGATCATCGACAGATGGGGGTTGTTCGCGCGGCGCGAGGGACTCGGCACTCACCTGTTGAATCACAGGTTCCTGGGCAGGTACTGATACCGGCTTCCGTTTGAGATCGGCAGCCAGTTCCAGTCGCTTGCCACGCTCACGTCGTGCCAGCGTCTCGACGGACGTGACAGCATCTTCTTTCTGTTGAGGAGCAGGTGACAGTTGAGCCAGTGGCTGAGCCGTATCAGCAGGAGGCTTCTTGCCTTCCAACTTGACGGAAACCATCCGGGAATATACTTCGGGAGCCTCTGTTTGAGTCAACTTGACCCGCAAAGCACATTCCGCCTGATCCTTCCCTTTTCGCACGTAAGGAATGAAGAGTTGATAGGCTGGCCCGAGGGTCGAGTCCACAGCATGTACCTGCCAGGCTCCGGAATCAAATTTAAACTGATGGATCGGCTTGGACTGCTCGGTCCCCTCTCCCTGATCGTCATAGAGGTAAATCATGACTTCCCCCTTCACGTAGACGGGGGTCGTATTGTTGTGTTGGAAAAAGAGTAACTGCCCGGCGAATCCGCGTGTAGGTAAACCATCCACCCCTTTGCCTTCAGCCGGCTCCCACAGCGCGATCACTTCCACTGCCGGTTTCTTTGCACTGGCATACTGTCTGGAATTCTGCCAGTTCCAGGTCGACAGTGCCAGGCTGCTGCAACCAGACAGAGGAATGAAACACAACAGGCAGATCACAGAATATCGCATAGATCTGATCGAATGCTGCATTACTTAGTCTCGCTTCCAGTAAGGGAATTTCGGTTTCTTGAATCGTGTTTTCGGAGCAGGTTTAGTGGGGATCGCAGGTTTTGATTTCGTCTCATAATTCATCTGCTGAATTTCTCCCCCCAGAGCAGGTGCCGGCGGAGTTTCGGGCATTGGATTCAGATTCGATTGTGGCATCACAGTCGTGGGAATCTCTTCCAGCATACCAGGGCCATCGGGCATGAATTCCGGTTCTCCCGGAGGCACTGCGAAGATGGGACCGTGCATATCTTCTGCTTTTTCCACCTGTAGATGAATTCGTTCGGCTTCCACCTGCTTGATGAATTCAGAATCTGCATCGTTGCGGATAATTCTCGGCGTGAGGAACACGAGCAGTTCTTTACGACGTGTAGAGAGATAATCGTAACGGAAGGGGATGCCCAGAACGGGGATGTCACCCAGCCAGGGAACCTTACGTTCGATCGTGGTATCAGATTCCGTAATCATGCCCCCCAGAACAACGGTCTGTCCGTTAGGCACACTGACGGTTGTCTGCACGGAGGTAATATTCTTGATGGGAGATTCCACAACGTTTCCGGTCGTGGCATCGGTAAAGATGGGAACACTCGATCCATTAAAGTCACTTTTCTCTGCCAGGGTTTCCATGACGATGTTACCGTCCGGACTGATTCGGGGAGTGACCGTCAGGATAATCCCTGCTTCCGACTGCACGATAACAGGATTCGCTGAACCGACTGCGGTGACAGAAACCCCGTTGACCACGGGCACGATCTGACCGACCTGAATTTGAGCTGTCACATTATCCACGGTACGAATCTGTGGACGACTCAGAATGTGCACGTTTCGCTTAGCGGCGAGGGCCCGAATCAGGATACTCACTGATTCCGAACTGGCAGAAAGTACCAGTCCCCCGAAACCAAGATCACTGTTGCCTCTCTGCAGCGAGAAGTTACTCAGTGCCTGACCTGCAGTATTCCCGGTATTATTCGTGTTATTGGTCCCCAGAGGATTCACAGAATTGAAGATGAAACCTGGTGTTGCTTCCTGAGACACGATCGTCTGATTGGTCTGAGTCACGTTATTCTGACCGGTTACGGTCTGCTGTACCGTCAGAACATTATCAATCAGACTGCGGTTAAAGAGCAGGGAGTCCTGGATACCCAGTTCCACACCAAACTCATCGTCGTTATCCAGTTCCACTTCAACAATCAGAGCCTGGATAATCACCTGAGGTGCTTCTTTATCCAGCTCTTTGACCAGGTTGGAAACCTGTTCGAAATAACGGGGAGTCGCACTGATGATCAGATTATTGTTGATCGGTTCCGGAACCACGATTACTTCGCGTTCGAGCAGTTCGAAACTACTGATCAGATCCGGGTCCTGAGCGATCAGTGATCGCTGCGTTTCCAGAAATTCATTGATTGCCTGAGACACATCGGCCACCGGTGTATTCTTCAACTGAATAACGGTTGTTTCCCGCTTGCGGCTGTCGGCACCATCCAGCTTGAGCAGAATCGCTTCCACGATCTGCAGAGCATCGGCGCCCCCTTGGGCAACAACAGAGTTCGTACGGCGATCGACTGAAAACTTGAGTGGAATCAGGTTGCTGTTCGCATCATTTACGCCTGCGATCTGAATTCCCAGATCGGTCTGCTGGTTTTCCTCTGAGAATGTTGACTGTAACAATGTGACCATTGACTCAGCATCAGCATTTTTCAGAGTAAAGACTTTAAGCTCTGCAACCGTGATGACGCGTTCGTCAAACTGTTGAATCAGAGCGCCGATCAGGTCCAGGCTATCCTTAGGGGCTGTTACAACCAGTGTATTGGCCCGAGGATCAGGAATCAGGCGAATGTCAGCCAGAAGGCCGGATCTGAGTACCCGACTCTGCTGTCCTTCTTTTGAGAGATATTCGAGTACCACAGAGCGGGCTTCCTGCAACTGCTGTGCGGCTTCCCCGCCTGCGCCACCGATGTTGGCTCCGAGACCGGTCGTGGTCCGGGCGGCTGCCGGATTTAATACGCTCTGCAGAGTAGCATTCAATGTTTCCGCCAGGTCGGCGGCAATGGCATTCTTGAGTGGGAAGATCTTAACACGGCTCACCGCCTGCGACTGATCCAGGTCAATCTTATTGATTAAAGCAGCCACTTCCTGCATGTCGCGAGGCTGTGCCTGCACGATGATCGAATTCGTGCGAATATTTGGCGAGACCACAACCCGCGTCCCCAGTCCGCCACGCTCGTTGTAAAACTCACGCAGAGTTGTCGCAACCTGACTGGCGCTGGCGCTCTTCAGCTGAAATACTCCAAACTCATTCATCGGATCTACAGGCTGATCGAGTTCATCAGCCAGTTTCAGAATCGAGGGCATGTCGGTTTCCGGAGCCAGAATCAGCAGGGCATTCGGTTTTACCAGGGGAATGATTTTAATCTTCTGTTCCTGCCCCTGGATTGCCCGCAGCTTGACGAGGTCTTCGTAAACACCATTCAACAGTTCTGCCAGAGCAGCGGAGTTCACGTGCCGCAGGTTTAACAGATGAATATCAGGACGTGTTCCTTCACTGAGTTTTTCCAGTTCCTTGATGATCTTCATCAGCGCGTTTACATCTTCATCTTTTCCGCGCAGAATCAGGACTCCCAGATCCGGAACCGACTCAATGTTGACGTTACCACTCAGGTCCTGTAACAGTTCAGGTAACGATGGCTTTGGGGCCGTGTTCTCCGGTTTTTCAGCCGGTTGAGGTGGTACCTGTGGAGCGTTCGGGTTTTGTGGTTGAGCTTCATCAAACGACATTTGGTCGATACGTTCCCGCAGCTGGTCAATCCGCTGCTCACGAGGCGAACCCAGCTGATCTACATAGCCTTTTGCCGGCCTGTTTCGGGTAGAGGCCGCAGTGGAGGCAACCTGTGTCTGCTGATGCAGTGTCTGTGCAACTCGACCAATTTGTGGCGAACCTGTTACGAGCTGAATCGACTCTGCATAACCATTGGCAGATCGGTCCAGCTTCAGAACGGTTGATTTGAGGGCTGCAGCTTTCTTCCGCGATGCCTCGAAAACCAGTTCATTATTCTGTTTGTCCAGACCAATACGAAAATCGACCTGAGCTGAGATCACATCCAGGCTTTTGCCGTCCTGATCATGATTCAGTGTCTGCTGGCGTGATTCAAATACCACAATACCAGGCAACCCCCGGGGGCCTTCCCCCTGCAGTTCTGCCTGTGTTTCAAATGCATGATAGAACAGTCTGAGAATATCGGTGCTATGAACGGTGCGGGGATGGACACTGAAAAGAACTTTTGCAGGTTCAGCTGTGCCCGGTTGTAACTGACGGGCACTGTTCTCAAATGTCGGTGGTTCTACTGAAGCGGCGATATCAGCGTGTCTGGCTGCTGGAACCGAGGTTGGTGCAGTTTCCTGATGTGCTACACGCTCGACTTCTGACGGCTTCTGCTGAGGCTGCTCTGATTCATTGTCTGCTGACTGAATTGTCGGACGGATATATCGCGCCTTGGTCGATCGGAGATCCAGGACGACAATAAATTTATCTTTCTGTAACAGACGGAAACCTTTGGGTTCCAGCTCCCGGTTCAAAATCTGAAACGTTTCTTCGAGGGTATGAGGCCGTTTGTCTCTGCGGGAGAAGAATCCTTTGGGAACAACATCCATCACAAGCGTCAGTCCGCTTTGTTCTGCGACTTTACGAAGCACCTGATCCCAGGTGGACTGCAAATGGTTCAGGGTGATATTGGCAACATCTTCGCTGTTTTGTGTTTCATCCTGTCCCTCTGCGGGCAGTTCGGATACGGGAACACTCTTTGAGGTCACCACTGCAGCTTTTGCTGACTGATCAGACGACGCAGAGGAAGGTTTGCGCAGGCGGTTCCAAAATCCCGGTTTGCTGTCAGCATATGCTGAGAGAGAGGGACCGCAAAGTATAAGAATCGCTAACAGACAACGTAGATGTCTGGAAAATTTTCTGACTATTCTATTGTAAGAAAACAAGGGGGCACCCCATTAGAATCAGAAGTGAACGAGAGGAATCAAAGGTCGGGAAAGTGGACGCATCTCGAGCGAGATCATCTCCGACAGAATCCCTACAATCGTTATTATCGGTAAAGTTTAACATTCACATTGAACAAAGGTTTTGATTTTGCCAAGAAAGTCGGCGTTTTTTCACCGAACATCTATCGCGTTAAGCGCATATTTATCAGCAACTTACAACGCCACGTAGAATGAAGGCGCAGGAAGAAATACATTGCTGGTGAAAACCGGCAGGCAAAATAGGATGTATTGGATTGATAAAAGGAGAGGTGAGTCTACGTAGATAGGAGAGTTTTGTTTTTACAAATGCCACATGAGAGAGAGGGGATGCGGCTCTAATTTAACACGGGAACCGAGGCCAGGTTTCGCAGAGATCTGAAATTTTCTCCCAAAGAGAGCATCCAGGGCTTTCCGTCTATTTCCAGAATGATGTGTTGATCGGTGATCGTTTTCACAACCGCATGCAAATCTGCGACATCGATTGAATCCCCCTCTTTGACTTCCCGTTTTTCATTGGTAGCGCGATTGCGGATCCAGGCGATTCGACGGCCGTCCAGTTCGATACTGCCAGTTAAAAATGTAAAAAATGCATCATCCAACGTGACATTGACTGTCAGCTTCTGTGTGCTGGACGCAGACGGTATCCCGGAATCAGTCACTTTGATTGTTACGGGGTATTCTTTCATTTCTGTCGCAACGGATGGCGTCCAGGTCAACTCACCTGTCTGAGCGTTGATCTGCATACCCTCAGGGGCACCAGACTCTAATTCGAATGTCAACTTCTGAGCGGGTTGATCCGAGTCGGTTGCTTTTACCTGGAGCGTTAAGGGGCGCGTCTGGTATGCCGTCACATTAGATACCGTTTCCAGTTGAGGGGCGGTATTTTTTTCCAGAAACTCGATCTCGAACATTCTCTCAACTTTCTGATCGCCTTGGGTGGCAGTGATTGTCACGGGAAATGTTCCAGTCTTCTGTTCAGTTGCCGGTGCCCATTGCAGTTTTCCAGCCTGGGCCACAATCCCAGGTAAATCTGATTTGACAGAAATCTTCGGTGCTGACTGTGAAGGATTGATCCCTGCAAGGGGCAGGGACAGATCCAGGCTGTTACCTCTGATCAGAGTCTGTTTCCCAATGTCGCGAAGTTCCAGTTGATAAACCTTGTCAGGGACAGGCTTGGCGAAGGGACTGTTTTCAGCGACCTGCTGATAGTCATACAAAGCCTGCAGGTATTCTGGTACCTGAGTTACAGCCGCTCCTTTGTTGTGCGTGGCTGGTCTGGTATCAAGCAGACCACGCTGGACAGTCCACTCAGTTGTGTTCCGATTGCTCACATTCAGAATTTCGTTATCAATTTTGATCAGGAAGCTCTCGCCAGAAGGGAAATAGCGATCCGACAGAACCTTGAGAAGCTGAGCATCCTGGGTCAGAGGCTGCTGCAGCTTCGTACTTCCTTCTGCCGTCTGATTCATGGGAGCCAGTTCGACCGGAGTCCCCGCATCGTAACGTGCCGGCACCGTTTGGCTGGCACCACGGGTAACTGTCCAGGTATCACCTTTAATCGCATTCACTGTCAGGAATTCCTGATTAATCCGCACGCGGAACGGCGTTTCGTTCGGGAACTCCCCAGCTCCGTTCAGTTTCAGACTGGTTGCATCAAAATTCAGACTCTCGGACAACCTGGTACGTGGAAACAGCTGTTCGCGCGGCTTGGCTTTACTCAGTGCCAGTCCTTCCGCAGTTAACTTCACTTCGAGTTGATCCGCTTTTGCAGTCCCGGTGCTGTCCAGTTCCAGATTGATGATGTTCTGACGTAAATCGGTCTGGTAGAAGTGCAGCAGAAACTGTGTGAGCTGAGAGTAAGTTGCTGTCCCTTCCAGCGAGACCTGAATAGCAATATAGGTCTTTCCTTCCCGAATCCGCCGCCCGGGTGAGAGCTTGAGATTGGTAATGCCCGAGAGCTCCGCTAAATCGCTCAACCATTCGAGGTAAAGACGCTGCGCGTCATGCTCGTCAGGCGGGAGACTATGCGCCACCCAGTCACCGAGTTGTCGGGCAGAGCGGAGCAGTTCCAGTTCCTTGTGTTCCTTCTGATCGATCTGTTGATTCAATGCCTTCAGCTGATTCTGCCGTGTCTGAACCGGTTCGATAAAGGTGCTGTTAATCACAGGCATCCCGAGCCAGACCAGAATGACGGTCCCAAAAATCGCAGCCAGTATTTTTTCTCGTTTCTGCATAACTTTTACATTCAACACTAATCAAGATCGTGGCAGCTCAGACAGTTAACCACTGCTGACATTATTTTTTTGTTTCCGTTGCCGACTTTGTTGTGGGGGCTTCTTGAGGCGGCAGGCGTTCTGCATCAATTTCAAAGGGAACCGGGTACTCGGTATCGCTTGTCAGATTATTACTTCGTTTGGGATGCACCCGGTAATTGTTGTATGAGAGCTGCTGATTCAGATCTCTCACGTCCAGGTCATCTTTGGCATTGCCTGTCGTACGTAGACGGCTCAATGACTGGCCGCTGGAACGACTCACAGAGAGCTCACTTAAATAGATCCGATCTGTTCCCGGTAATACACGTTCCAGTTCCTGAAAGACCTTTAATGTCGGCGAATTCGATTTTTCCCATTCTTCGATCACCGCCACCGACTCCAGAGTGGGCAGCCCCCGCTTGAGCAGTTCATCAAGGTCGCGTTGCACTTTCTGCCGTCCTGCTATTTCTTCTTCCAGTTCGGTAACCCGCTGATGTGTCAGGAACAGAGCCGTCAAGACGATCAACGCCAGACCACCGACTCCGAGAGCAATCTGCAGTTTTCTGCGATCAGGTTTTTCTTCTGCTTTATGGGGATGCAGAAAGTCAACTGTTTCCAGCCGTTTGTGCTGGCGAGCAGAAACGAGTCCCAGGGGTCCTGCCACAGTGCCCGGTACAAGAGAAGTTTCTGCAGTCGATACAGATGCCAGTGGATTCAAAACTTCGACTGGACACTGATACTGTTCCTGCAGATCCTGAATAAGTGACTGCTGTTGGGACTCATCACCGATCAGACTGATGGAACTGATCCCCTGGCCGGCCAGTTGAGCACTACGTGCCATGAGAAAACGTTTCAGTTCGGTCTGGATTGTTTGATTCGAAACAGTTCCATCTGCTACAGAAACCGGTACGGAATTGGTAAACAGTAACCGACGCGACTGGATCAATGACATTTCCAGATAACCGTCCGTCGGATTCAGTATCAATGTCGGCGATTCCAGGTCTCCCGTAGTCGTATGGGCAACCCATTCCGCAGTACTGATAGAGCTAAGTCCCGTGGAGGCGACTTCCAGCCCCATCGACTGAAATGTTTTCAGAGCTTTGTCGTGTAAATCTTTTCCGATACTGACAACGAGAACGTCGCGGGTGGTCTTACCATCCTGAACCGGCATCAGCAGGTAATCGAGCATTAACTGTCCCAGAGGGACAGAAGATTTTGTAGCGGTCTGGAAACGTACGATTTCCGGAATTTCATCCAGAGGAACATCGGGAATTTCAATCAGGCGCACCGTGGATTCGTGACGGGGAAACGAAATCAGGACCTGCTTCGCGGAGACTCCCAGGCGATGCAGTTCATTCTTAAGCCAGCTGCCGGCAGAGACCGGATCCTGCGCAGGACGATGTTGCTCCGGCCAGGTAATTTCAAAGGTGCGTTTGATGGAGACCGACGCCACGCCAACATGCGCTTCGACTCCAGTCAGCTTCGATTTGTCCCAGTTGATTGCCAGATAATCTGCCATAATAAAATTCTCAATAAACGAGTTCAAACAGGCTGAATTCGACTGCCGGTTTGTCTGGTATTCTGCAATTACTGATCCGGTGACATTCCCTGTACTGTCGAAAGATCATAGCCTGCACCGAGATTACTTAAATCACGAACGTAGGTAATACGTGGCGGAATAAAAGTTCCGTCAATAATGGCTTCCATGCGGGTCATCTGTCCGGACTGACCGAAATAGCCCAGCGTCTGCACTCGAAAGACATCGCCGCCACTACAGATATAGGGGGCCAGTTTTCGCAACTGTTCTATTGTCGTCAGACCTTCAATCACAAGCCATCCCGTTGTCTGACGTGCCTGGCTGATTTCTGTGGCAGGGGCTCCGTTTGTAGCAGTCATTTGGGAATTTACGATCGCATGAGCCAGCGTTTCATCCATTTCGGGAATCCCCAGCAGGGTTTCCAGCCGGGCTTCACTGATCTGAATTCGTCCCTCAATGTATTGATTCTTAGTGGTCGTCAACATGTCATGGAGAATCGGGAGACTGGTCGTCATGCTGGCCGCGTCTGCCGGCCAGGGACTGGTCAGTGTTGTCTTGGTTCCATCGATTTCGATTTCCACTTCTGAGCCGACCAGATCATAAATGGAATTGATTGTGAATGCGGCTCCGGCAGACAGATCCATGCCTCCCCGGGTGACCGTCACTCCCTCCTCTGAAAACATCGCTTTAGCCAGCCCGGTGGCCAGTTCGTTTAAAGCCTGTTGTTCCGAAGTATTACCTCCCACGGTCGTCAAGGTTGGCCCTGAGTCCAGATCTTCTACAGTCTGCACGGGGCCACTCACTCGGTAAGCGACGATGAACCGGGCTTCATCAGGTCCCAGTTCGGTCTCCAGTTGATCGTAGAGCTCTGTCAGCATCGTCTGATTGACATTAATTTTCTCAGAGCCATCCGGACGAATATTGATTTCTCGACTGTGTACTGTAAGGTAAGCCGACCAGCCTGCATCCAGCCCCCCATCTGCATTGTCCAGGGGCAGAGTGGCATCACCATCGTTCTCATTCGGATCGAGAATCCCATTGCGATTTGTATCTTCACCGTAGAGCAGTTCCGGAGTCACGCCACGGACGAGCAACAGTTCATCCAGTGATTCCAGCGCGGCATTTTTTGCGTAATAAGGTGACTCCAGAGTGCCGTAGTAATCGCTCTCAGCACCATACGCACGTGGATCATCGTCTTCATCGATCCAGTCCAGAATCGCCGAGGCAATTTCCTCAGTCATATTCGGGATATACATCAGACGGTCAACAGCGGTGATTGCCTCAACATCCAGTTCATTGTCCTCTTCTGTCGCCAGAATATTGAGATTCAGCTTGCCCGACTCATTACTCAATCCGAAGCGAATGGTTTTTGATTGTGCGTCTGAGATGACCGGGGCAACAATACTGAAATAGCCACTCACGCGGGGAACATCGCTGGGAATCAGATTGATATTCTGAAACTGACTCGGATTGTGATACGAATTCCAGCCATCAACATCAGAGCGATCTCCAACATAGGCGGCCGCCAGTTCGATTCCGGAAAGCGCCAGCTCCCGAGACTGAATCGCCCGACCATAGCTGTTGGTGGCTTCGATCTCCACGATCATCAGTTCCGAAAAGGTATACGCCCCCAGACTGAGCATCACCACTACTACTAGCACGACCAGCAAAGTGCTACCTGCGCGTTCCGACAGCCTGCCGACAGGTGTCTGTCGAATGCTACGAAAATCAGGTTGTGAATTGACGGCGTACTTCATGGATTATTATCAGAGGTCTGATTAAAACGAACTGGTGTCCTGTTCTGTGGTCTGTAATACCGCAGGTCGAGCCAGCGGGAGTGCAATCACCATGCTGTAAGTATTGTTGTAACCATTTATTTTTTCGTTCACAGACTCCAACGAAGTCTGTTGCAGATCGCTGCGAAAGCCGATTGTGACCCTGATTGCCTGCGGTACAGTCCCGTATTCAGTGCTGTCCCAGAGTTCGAGCCAGTCAGTGCCATCAAAATATTGAAACTGCAGACTGCTGATTTCCGGTGCCAGGAGTTCTGACTGTGACGCCATCTGCTCCAGATCCGCAGCCTGATCTGCCATGCTCATTGAGAGCCGGTCGCCTTCCAGACGAGCCACTCCCTGCACATCTTCACCACCCCCGGAAGTATTCCGAAACTGATCGCCGGCGGCCCCTTGCAGTCCTCCGGCCCCCGCAACTGCCAGAAAATAAGATACGGAAAGCAGATCACTGCGGACATTCTGCGCACTAGTTGCACCAGAATTCGAAGAGAGTAGCAGAGGCTGGCGGGCTGGTCGACTGGTGTGAAGCACAAGAGACTGACTATCGCCATACACACCAATGTTTCCCGAAGTGTAGGCATCATCGGTACTGGTCACCTGGATTTCGACGGTTTCTGCTTCTTCGGTCTCTGAATCGGCAGAGCCTGTACCCTCCGTCTCTGCTTCTGCTGTCTCCAGTCGATAAGTCACACAGTGCAGATCATGTGATATTTTCTGAAAGACGGCTCGCGCAATCTGAGCCTGTTCCACCTGGCGATGCCCCAGAGTTGTATATTTCCAGTAGAGATCCAGGGCGGAATAGATGGCAGCCAGCAACAGACTGGTCAGCCCAATGGCCAGGATGACTTCGAGCAGAGTGAACCCGGGTACTCGTCCTTTGTGAACATGCTTGTGCGATGAGGAGCGTTTCATAGCTGCTCCTCCAGTGTCAGCTCTGTTGCCGACTCTACCGTGTTGGCTGCGTCGAGCAGCATTGCCGGATCTCGAATCTGTCTTGTCAGCTGATAGCTGGTCGTGACACTTTCTCCCGCTCCGGAGTAGAGCACGCTGACTGTTAACTGCAACATATTCTCGTAGGCGCCAGGCTGGACATCCAGGCTCCACTTCCAGTTTTCTTCATCTTCATACGCAGCCTGAGAGACCGATTCCAGAGGCTGGGCTCCCGCCAGTACTTCCGCGAGTTTTGACTGGCATTTAAGTATTGCCTGTGTTCGTAACTGTGCCTGCACAGCTGCCCGGGAACCGATGCCAATCAACTGACTGAGGGCAGTGAGTGCGCCGAGGAAAATCGCCAGTGAGATTAAGACCTCGAGCAGGGTCAGCCCGGCACGAGTGCGTTTGTTTGTTGGAATGCTGATCATGACGATTTCCCCTGTCCGTAGGAAACCGTGGTCGTACCGGTAAGGCCGCGCAGTTGAATGCGAGCCACGGAACGCTTTTCTTTCAGAACATCCTGATTTAAATCAAAGGCAGCCGTCCCATCCGGATAAAAGGTGATGGGGAAAGCTCCCTGCATCCAGTTCCAGTCTTTTGAATTTGGCAGGTTTGATAACCAGACATAGGGGACTGCCGCCTCTGTCACAACTGCCGAAGTTTCCTGGCTGAACTGGAATTCCTCGGGCAACTTCCCCGAGAGCACAGATTGACTGGTCGCGATGGTACCCGTATTGGCTCCAGAAGATTCGCCTCCCAGCAGTCCCTGATCGACGGGAACGACCAGATATTGTCGCCCTCCCGGTTCCAGAAAGACCTGATACATCACCCCCTGATCAATGGCCCGCACCCGGGCGGCAGCAAAGGCGGAATTCAGATCCTGCATGCTCTGTCGCAGCCGGTTGCTCGCACTGATGCGCAACACCGCCGGCCACACGACACTGACCAGAACCAGCAGCAGAGCCAGGACCAGCAGCATCTCGAGCAGCGTAAAAGCGGCTCGTCGTGAATGCTGTTTTCCTGGCTGGTACTGGTGGTGGATCACGTGGAATATCCTCTGGCAAAATCAAAGACTGGAGCGGGACAGAAACTATTCTGTCTGCTCCCAGTTATTAACATCATCGCCGGAACCGTTTTCATCCTGCTGATTGGGACCGGAGGACCAGATGGCCGGCTTGGTGGACTGCGCTTTATTGTTCGGGTACTCGTAGTGGAACATCTGCCCCCAGGCATCCAGTGGCAGAGATTCAATAAAGGGTTCAGCAGCCTGACCATCCGTGCTGACGGGCTCGAGCAGCAGTTGTAACTGTTCCGGTCCGCCTTGAGGATATTCGCCATTATTCTCGGCGGCATAGAGTTTGAATGCCTGTTCGAGATTATGGATACTGGCGCGGGTCGCTTTGATATTTGCTTTTTTCTGGCTTCCCAGCAGGTTGGGAACGACCATCGCAGCGATCACAAGAATAATGCCCAGCACGATCAACATTTCGAGGAGGGTAAAACCACGCCGCTGTTGTCTGTTGTGAATCTTGATTTGTTTCATGTCTCCATCCTTTTTACTTTATACTTGTTCCAGAAGGGAATGTTCTGGGTTCTACCCGAGTGAGATAAAACCAATGACTTGTCAGATATTATTATATTAAACCGGAGCTTTGGAAAACCGGTAAAAGTAATGCCAGCATCACAAAAACGACCACAGCGGCCATGATGAGCAGCATGAGTGGCTCCAGCATTCGCACAAACATATCCAGCTTGCGGTTGGTCTGGCGTTCCATGTTGTCTGCAATATCGATCAACACCTGTTCCAGGTTGTTGGCTTCCTCACCAACGGCAATCATTTCGACGACTTCTTCCGGGAACTGACCGCTTATGGCAAAAGGCTGGGCTATCGATTTTCCGGCAGAAATACTCTCTGCGGCTTCACCAATCGAATTACTGATGACTTTATTGCCGGCCGCATCCTTGGCGATTCTCAGGGATTGCAGGATGGGGACGCCATTGGCCAGCAGGGTCCCGAGAATTCGGCAGAAACGGGCAATAGCCAGACTGCGAACAATGGCTCCCAGGCCATAGGCATTCAACCGGAACTGATCGAATTTCAGACGGCCTTCCGTTGTCTCGATATACTTATAAACCGCGGCCCCCACAAAAGCGATCGCGAAAAATATCAGAAACCAGTAGGACTGCATAAAAGCACTGAACCCAAGCAAGGTTGTGGTTGCCCAGGGGAGATCGCCTCGCTCAGACATCCGCTGAAAAATCGGTTCGAACTTGGGAACGAAGTAAACCAGCAGGAAGCTGACGATCACAGTTCCGAAGGTGGTCAGGAACGCGGGATAGATCATCGCACCGACTACCCGGTTCTTCAGTTCTTCCTGATGGTCCGTGAAGCTGGCAATTCGCTTTAATACGTCTTCCAGGAAGCTACCTTCCTCGCCGGCACGTACCATACTCACAGCCAGTTCCGAAAAGACTTTGGGATGCTGCCCCATCGCGACTGCCAGCCGGGTTCCATCAGCGACTTCCGCACGAACCTCTTCGAGTACCTGCTTGAGCGATGGGTTGGTCGACTGTCGATTTAACAGTTCCAGTGAGCGTAAGAGAGGCACCCCCGACTTAAGCAGGTCGGCCAGCTGTGTATAAAAAACAGACAGATAGCGGGCCCGGACCCGTTTGCCAGACCGTCTCAGCTGCGCTTTAGCCGCGTCGGCCAGATCGACTTTGACCGGAAACAGACTCTTAGCAGCCAGCGAATTCAGCGCGTCCTGCTGATTGGCAGCAGAAAGCACGCCGGTCACCTGGCGGCCTGTTGCTTCTCGGGCGATATACTGAAATTCGGGCATCTGACTGACTTCAATTACTTACAAACAGGACTCAACTCTTTTTTCAATCCGCGGGAGCGCGAGTTAAATATCTCCCTTGGTGACCCGCAGAATCTCATCGATCGAAGTGATTCCGGCGAGGACCTTTTCCCAACCGGCATCCCTCAAGGTCTGCCAGCCGTTCTTTCGCGCGTAATCGCGGATCTGTCCTGAGCTGGCATGTTCGGTACACAATTTTCGAATAACTGGATCGTTCACAAGCAGTTCCAGGATACCAATCCGCCCCGAGTATCCCATTTCTCTGCAGTGTCGGCACCCCACAGGTTCATAAATTTCCTGCATCCTCTCCAAGGGAAAGTCCGGAGGAATTTTGTCAGGGTGGGGCTCATGAGGTCGTTTACAATGTTTACAGAGGACACGCACCAGACGTTGAGCCAGAACCGCTTCTACCGTACTGGCAACCAGGTATGCTTCCACTCCCATATCAACCAGACGGGTAAAAGCACCAGGAGAGTCGTTGGTGTGCAGCGTGCTGAAAACAAGGTGCCCGGTCAGCGATGCCTGAATGGCGCTGTTTGCGGTTTCTCCATCACGAATTTCCCCGATCAAAACCACATCCGGGTCGTGACGCAGAATACTTCGCAGGCCCGCAGCGAAAGTCAATCCAATGCGGGAATTCACCTGAATCTGACTGATTCCTTCACTGTGATACTCGACCGGATCCTCTACTGTGATAATTTTCGTTTCCGGACTTTTAATCTCATTCAAGGCACTATAGAGCGTCGAGGTTTTACCACTACCCGTAGGTCCGGTTACCAGGATAATTCCGTGAGGCAATTCGATCATTTCGCGGAACGTGGTCAGCATATCCGCATTCAAGCCCACATTATCCAGTCGGAAAACCATGCGTTCTTTGTCGAGCAGACGCAGTACCACGCCTTCGCCGTAGATCATGGGAATGATCGAAACACGCACATCGATTTCACGTCCCGTAATTCGCAGTTTGATGCGTCCATCCTGGGGGAGTCGTTTTTCCGCGATATTCAGATGCGCCATAATTTTCAGACGCGTAATGATCGCTGAATAAAAATGATTGATCTCTGGTGGCACCGATTGCACCCGCAACAGTCCATCCACACGATAACGGACCACCAGCCCGGTTTCGTGCGGTTCAATGTGCACGTCACTGGCCTGTTGCTGCAGTGCCTCTACGAGCAGTTCGTTGACCAGACGAATCACCGAGGCCGTCTGTGCCATGTCGGCCAGTTCACCGTGTTCCTCGGAGACTTCTTCCAGCAGTTCGACGCCGTCTTCAGCCGCTTTCTGAGAGACCAGTTCGTTGATGGTATCGCCACCAACACCCAGGTTCTGCTTGATCAGATCGACGACGTCTTCATGCAACGCCAGCACCGGCTCCAGTACTTCACCACTGAGCGAACTGAGTTCATCCAGGGCTTCGAAGTCAAACGGGTCGGCAGAAGCGACCAGCACGCGTCCATTTTCACGCTGTAAAGGGAGCAGGGAATGACGAAAGATCGGAGTTGCTGGAAACTGCGATAGCAGCTGGGTATCGATCTGATAGTCTTTGAGCTCGAAATACTTCATGCCCAACTCATCGGCGAATGCTTTGAGCAGGTCTTCTTCAGAGGCGAGCCCCAGATCCATTACCACGCGGTCCAGACGATGACCGTTCGCCGATTGCTGGGCTAACAGCAACTGGCGTTCGTCAAGGATGCCACGTCGTTGGAGAATATCACTGATTTCCATGGATTTGACTCGATGGGATAACGAACTTTTCAGGAGATGATTTCAGGTATGTTTATCGTCCACGGCTACGACCGAAACGGCTGCTACCACCACGGGAGCCACCATCGCTGCCGGGAAATCGGAAACCACGTGAGGACCGACCACCAAAGGGTGAACTGGAAGAACCACGGCCCGAGTCACCACCACCCGGCGATGCGCCCCCCATGCGTTCCCGCATCCGTTGTTCGAAGAAACGTCGAATTTCTTCGCCACGATCGCTGGATCCGGAGGAGTTGTCCGACGGGTTTGAGCTGGAGGGAGTTGGTTTCGTTGTTTTCTTACGCGAATCACTGCCGGTGGTACTGACACTGACATTGGGGAGCAGGGAAGTTAAGGCATTCTGAATCAGAGCCGAGTTGCCGTTATTCAACGTGACAACACGCACTGACTTGCGTGACATTTGCGCGGAGTAATCAAGCTCGCGTACCAGAGTCTCGATCTCCTGGAACAGAGAGTCATTCGCAGACACCAGTAACTGGTTAGCATTGGCATCCACACTGACGGCCAGCTTGGCCTCGGGTGGCTGTGCGCTCTGTGAATTCTGAGATCCCCGCCCGCCCATCATTGCAGCAAAGGGATTGCCACCCCGCGAGTTATTCTGCTGCCGGGGTGCTTCCATATAGTCTTTGTAAAGCTCTTTGACGATATTCGCGACTTCCGTCGCAGACGCATATTCTACGGGGATAATGCCAGGAGAACGATCCCGCAGTGAGTCGGGGAGTTCGGAAGCATCCAGCACTTTGAGCATCTGTTCGACCGAACGCACCTTATCGGGAGGTCCTGTGACATACAGAGCATTGGAACGTGCCTCTGGGATAATGCGCAGTGTCTGTGGCCCCATCCCCAGTGTGGACAGTCCAGTTGCATCCATCAGCCCGCCCCCAATCGAAGAGATCCCGCTGAACATCCCGGAATCACTGGCAGTATCGGAAACGGAACTGCTGGGAAAGAGACTTTCCAGCATCTTGGCTGTGGCTGTCGCATCAGCAGAACGGAGATAAAAAACCGTCCACTGATTTTTAGGAGGGATCGCCTGAGTCAAGGCATCGATCATTTTCTCCAGTCGATCCAGGGCTTCCTGGTCGGTGGATGTGATAATCAGATTATCCCCGTTGGTGGAAACTGCGATCGGATTTTTCTTTGAGGAGCCTGCTGCTTCAGGTGTTTTGTTCTCTGGTTGCGTAACAGGCTTTTCTGGCTCAGACTTTGCCTCTGTATCAGATTCTGTCTGCTGCTCGCTGGCGGTGAACAGGAACCGAGTCTGATCGGAGTCGGTTTTACGGTGTTCCTGCTTGATCGGTCGATCCATTGGAGTGCTGATATTCCGTGATGGATTACGAAAACCCCGGTTCCGAGTAGGATTCTCATCTTCTCCCAACACGCGTTCCCGGATCTGATTTTCCTGTGAGGGAACAACAATGCGAATTGGGTTCTCATCACCTGACGAGGCTGACCAGAGCTTATCAATCAGTTGCATGATTTCACGTGAATCCCGACCTCCCAGAGGGATCGTGCGAATGGGACCACGATCAGCATTTTCCTGGGCTCTGCCAGTGCCATCCTCACCCAGTTGGGCCAGCAGAGCTTTGACCTGAATCACCTGATCCGGAGTTCCCCGAACCAACAATCGCCGCCCCAGAAGATCGGCTTCGATCGTGGGAGCGTCGTTTCCATCCCGCAAAAACAGGGAACGTAAGGTCGTGGTTGCAGAGAGGGGATCCAGCTTACTCAGGTTGATGACTGAGACAGACTGACTGCCCCCTTCGCCATCCAACTGTCGGATTAATTCATCAATCTCCTGGTGTTCCTTGGGAGTCGCCACGATATGAATCTTATTATTCCGACCATCTTCATTAACAACGACTCCCGGCATCATCGCATCAAGGGTCTTGGTCACTTCCCGCGGATCCGAAGAATTGACAGAGTAAACCCGCAGGTAAGGCTTGTTTCCACCGGGGGCCAGCATGTTGCCTTCGTCGACATCAATCGATTTGATAATTTCTTCCGCCAGTTTAAGCTGGGCGGGTGTCGCAGTTACCAGCAGCCGATTTGTACGCGGGTCCGCTGTCACCTGTGTTGTCGAATCTTTCGTCGGCGTCTGTGGAGGGGGTGAACTGTCTCGACTGCTGCGACGTCGATAATCATAGTAGCGTGAAGAAGAGGAGGACGAGCTGGCACTTACATTCTGGGTAGCCGAGGGCAGCCCGAACTGGTTGCGCACAATTTTCTCAGCCTCATTGGAATCGATAAACTTCAATTCAAACGCGCGGAATGCAAGATCGGTAGGACCGGCATTCGCAATGGCACCTTCCAGCAGTTTTTTCACACGCTGCAGGTTGCTGCCGATATCGGTAACGATAATCGAATTGGCTGTTTTCAATGCAACGGACTTACCCTGGGGGCCCAGAATGGCCTGGACTTCTTTGGCGACCTGATCGATGTCGACTCCCTCCAGCTGGAAGCTCACGCTCATCAGTTCATTTTTGCCTCGCTGGGGTAGCTCACTGGCATCGACAATGGGTACCAGGTTGGGTGGAATGCCGTTATCGATGTTCAGAACGACCAGGAACTGATTCCGCCGAACAATGACATAGCCTTTCTGCAACAGATATCCGTTAATGATATCCAGCGCTTCGGTGGGAGTGTAAGAACCCTGATCGTAGTAGTTGAAGGTCCCCGGAGGCACATCGTTGAGATCGAGCGTATAGCCTGCGGACTCAGCGAACAACTTCAGGACATCGCCCCAGGGAGCAAATCGGAAGTTGAACGACATCTTGCCAACTTCACCCGGCTTTTTCGCAGGAACCGTTTTCTCATCCGCTTCGTTCTCAGCTATTGCCACTGGTTTAGCACCGAAAGAGATGCTGCGGTCTTCAGGCTTGAGCCCTTCCGGTTCAACGGGGATCTGCGGTCTTGGTCGCGGGGCAGCTCCAGGGGTACTGCTGACAGAGGGAGCCGTACCCGGGGTCGCTGTGCTTTCTGCTGTGACCAGAGCGGGGCCGAGCATCTGCTTCCACTGAGACTTTTGATCTGGAGTCAGGACCGCCTCAATTTTCTGGTCGAATTCCTGCTGCACTTTTTCCCGTTCTTCCGAGGTAGCTCGTCGCCCCAGATCCCGACGGGCATCCGAACGCTGTTCTTCAAGTTCTTTGATCTTCGCCAACTGCTCATCGGTCAGCTTGAGCTGTTTGCCGGTTTCGTCGTCGGTCAGCTGACGATATCCGTTTTCCTGCAGCTGCAGCTGTTTCAGGCGTGCTGACTGCTTTTCATTCAGGAGACCCCAGAGTTTGGCTTCGCCTTCCGTGCGCTGTTTCTCAAAGGAAGCACTCATTTCTTCGCGGACTTTGGTCCGCTCTTCGTCGGTCTGGGCATCCCGCATGCGGTTCATGAAGGGTTCCATCGACTCGCGACTGGGACGCATTGACTGGGCTGCTTCCTGGAGCTGTTTGATCTGATCTTCGGTGAGCTGGAGTTCCTTCTGAATCTCTTCCCGCGTCACCATGAAGCCAATCGCTCCTCGGAAGCCGCTGAAACCCCCTCCGCCAAACCCACCGCGAAATCCGCCTCGGTCGCCTCCGAAGCCACCTCTGCCCCCAAAGCGACTTCGGTCACCACCGAAGCCTCCGCGGTCCCGTCGGCCTCCAAAACCACCTCGGTCTTCAGAGTCACTGGAAGGTTCCTGGGCAAGAAGCACTGAGTGTACAGATTCTGAACACACGAAGGTGAAAGAGAGTACGCTGAGCACGAAGAACTGGTATTTCATTTTACGAGTCATATTTAATCACAATTCTGCGATAAAACGGCAAAGAAGTGCAAATAAGATATTCTTTTGATCATTATGCTAGAACTGCAGAAAATCAATTACAAGATAAAAAATTCGACTCAGTTAGTATCACCTTATACCCCAAGGAGTTATGGACCGTTTCAAGGATCCACCGATTCTTCCGGAATGAAGCGATCTTTTCTCCAGGGTCTGGTGTTTCTATGTTAGAGTCTGAAACGGGGTTATTACAGCTTATTTCAAAAGATGCGCAAATTCCCTGTCTCTGTTTATTAAACACGGTTTTTGACTCGAAAGACCGCTCTATTTCATGTGGAGCCAGAAAATGTTCCGGTTTGTCCGATATTTCGTTCCAGTTGTACTGCTGGTAACGTTCAGTGCTGATCTGTCATATGCGCAGCCTGGAGGTGACAGTCGCTCACGAGGGTTCATGTCCTTTCTGGATCGCAATCGGAATGGTGTCATCGAGCCCGATGAATTTGATCGGATGCCGGGCCGCTTTAAAGAGATGCTCGAATCAGCGGGTGTTGACACCTCCCGCAGCATGACAGCTCAGGAATATGAACGTGTCATGCCACGCGTGATGGAACAGATGCGGAGCCGTCGTGGCTCTTTCGGCGGCGGTGATCGAGGTGACAGTGATGACCGAAATCGCTCCGGTTTTTCCCGCGGTTTTGGTGGTTCTGGTTTCGGCGGGCCTCCCAGCTCCTTTTCCCGTTCCCGGGGAGATGACGACGATGATCGCGATGATAGCTCGCGGGGCGGCTTTGATCGGGACTCCATGCGAGGACGCTACGGATCATTCCAATCAGATCGAGGTCGTGACGAGGGCGATTCACGCAGCCGCTCCAGCAGTTCACAAAAGGAACCCAGCAAACCGGTACGGACCACAGTGGATCTGAATTCAGATTTTGTACCCCACGATACCGACCAGGACGGGCAGATCGGACTTTATGAGTGGCGGAAAAACAACCCCGGCAAGTTGTCAGAGTTCTTCTCCATGGACCTTAACGGTGACGGGTTTCTGACTCCGAAGGAAATTCAGCTCTCCAAAGCGGGTACCCCGCAGAGAAGTGCTGCCTCATTCATGTTCGCCTTGAACTCTGGACAATCAGGAACTTCCCAGCCAGCTCCACAGGAGTCCTCCGCGAGCGCGACTCCAGCTTCAGCATCCAAATCAGCAGAACAGTCTGCTCAGACGACAGCAGAAACAAAACCTGTGGCCCCCAGTTCCGACCCGATGGTCAGCCAGGCGAATTACTTCTTTAAACTGCTGGATCGCGACAAAGATAATTCGATCTCTGCAGAAGAATGGAAGAAGAGCCGATCCATGCGACGCATGTTCGAAGAAGCCAGCGTCGACCTGACTGTGACCATGTCGCAGGAACAGTTTGTCAAGCATTATATCGCGATCAAAAAAGATTGATCTGGCCGAAAACGCTTGGACATCACTTCGATACCTTCAAGGTTTGGGCTGGGGTAAAGCGTCTCGCTTTTGTCCGCGTTCTCTGTTGCGTCGCGCACGTCGTTCCTGATTCCGATCAAACTGCTTCCCGATGGAAACTCCCAGCAGCTTCAGATAGCCCTCGTCAAACTGGAAACGCGAGCGGACTCCGGTTTCTGTCGGTTGAGTTGTGATGAGCACCAGATCATTTTCTGAAGTGAAGATTCCGTCAAGGATTTTCATGATTTCACTTTCATTGATCTCCGCTTCTGAGAACAACTGCAGCCAGGGCTTGATATGGAACTCAAACTGAAACGGAGCCGTCCGCTGGACCTTGCGTTCTTCGGGGGTTGCAGTATGGATCCGCTCGATAGCTTCATTCAGAGCGGCAACCGCGATCTCAGTTCCCATCGCAAACCAGATGACTTCAGAATCGGCGCCCACATATAACGAGGGGACACCGCCGAGGAATCGTCGCTGTCGATCATCGGCATTTTTTACATCAGGTTGTAACTGATGCAGGCCAATTCCCTGAACGGTTTCTGCGTTTGTAAAAATGCGGGCCTTGTTATCAGGATTCTTCTCGACCCGGTTGATCATATCGAGCAGAGCAGCGGGCAGGTTTGACGACGGAGCTACTTTAATGCCGCCGATCAGGGCAAATTTTTTGGACGGGGTCGAAACCAGTTGCACAAAGGCATCAATATGGCCTTTATTAACCTGAGATTTGACAGGGGCAAAGAACTGCTGGACGGAATTCGTCTGCTGAAGCCGCTCATCAGCAGTAAGCAATTTTTCACTCAACTGTGTTTCAAAATAATTCAAATAATTGAGATAGGATTTGCGATCGCGACGGGGCATGATGACGGAAACAGACGCCGCCAGTGGTAATGTTTCGCGGGCCGTCACGACGCTGAAATAACTGGCCTGGCCTGGCAGGTTTTTCATGCTGCGTGCCAGATCACTGTTGGGACGGGCCTTGATCAACAGATCGACAAATCCCTGCTTCTGTACTTTGTCGATATGGGCCCCCAGTGTCAGTTGCTGTGCTTCATTGAGAAAATATTCAATGTTCTCCAGGTTCTGCTTGCCCGACATTCTCCGCAGTTCGTAAGCCGCATTGGATTCACCGTCCCGCTGTTGCAACTGTGTTTCGATTGCCGTGCGGAAAAAGCCCAGAAACGTGGTCCGCATCAGTTCTGGAATTGAACTCATATCAAGTTGTGCAGCCGCGTCGAATTGAGTCGTCAGTTGCTGATATTGTTGAGCAGGATCTTTGAACTGATGTGTTTCAAAGACTTCCAGATCGAGCGACGCCTCTCCCCGCTGATGAAACTGATGGGCATATTTATCTTCGATGCGAAAGTAAAAGGCGCTGTTGCCCGCTTCGACCACATACAAACCTTCTTCGCGAGGCAGACGCTCTTCTGCATTCATGAAACCGGGCAGAATACTCTGAAAAGTTTCAATGAAGGAACTGATTTTCGAGACGGGATAATAAGGAATAAAGACCGGCTGAGGCAGCAGGCCTGTTTTCAGGTATAATTCGAAACCCAGATTGCGATTCTGATCGAGGCCCTCCAGGTCGTTTACATTTGCCAGTGAGGCTGAAGCAATCTCAGCAATTTCAGGTCGCTCTGCCAGTTCAAAAATGAAGTCGATATCCTGCAGGATCCGCTCCACACTGGCAACATTCACCACGATGACAGGTTTGGGTAACAGAGCCTCGACAGGCTGATTTGTTTTATCCTGCCCCTCATCCTTTTTTTCCTGGTCTGATTCCTGTGCCGGTAATGAGCCGCAAAAGAACAGGGACATCAGTAAGGTCAGGCTAAACACGCAGCGCCAGCCGAATTGTCGTTGAGTTAAGCTCGGAGCAGAATATGGAAAAATCATACGATCCCTTTTCACAGACGTGAGTTTCACCAGAAATTTTCAGAAGCCCGGCCCATCGCCCACAAGATCTGATTGTATTTAGAGACCAGCACAGCCACTGATTTTGTGCAATATTCTGTGCCAGAGAAGCCGGGGCGAAACAGGCCTGCTGTCGCGCTATCATCCTGTATACCCCTGAAAAAATCAAATAGATTCAGGGAATCCGGAATTTTAGATCAGCGTGAGTCGCAAGGGCGTCTGAGTTGTGAAACACGCCAATGCGTTACAGAGACGGCACTTGAGGCAGGTTGAGATTATCCAGGAGCTTCTTGCGTTCCTGCCGGTTCTTCCTGTCCTGCTTGTAATGGTGTGGCAGGACGCGTTGATGATAAGTCTCCAGAGGACGAACCAGGGTCCGATCCAGAACTTTCTTGCGCAAAGACCACTCCTGATCAGAAATTCCCGCATTCTCCCGGATCTCTTCCATGGCTTCAAACGCCAGGTCAATCGCGGACATGCTGAGTTCGATATCATGTAACGCCTGCTTCGACGTCACTGGCGGAGCCTGGGAACGATTATCCCAGCGGGTCTTCAAATGCTGTAACAAGCCATTCAGGTGGTCCCACTGCTGCCCGGTTTCCTGGAAGAGTTCCGGCTTCTCTGCAGCGAGTTCAATCGCCCGGACCACCGAGTTGATCGAACGGTCAGAACCTGCGCCATAATTGATCGCGTGGAGACGATGCGCAAACTCCAGCTCCGGCGGAGCATCATCAGATTTTCTGTAAAGTTCAGCGACTTCATCGTGCATGAAGTAACTGATCATCGGGTCATAGATTGAAGTAAAGCGGGAAACGCGCGTAATCAGTTCTACCGAGGGAGAAGGTTTCGCCATCGCATCGGATAGAGCCTTGAAGTAGAGCATTCGGCGTTTATCTTCATTGTGGATAAAATCATTCTCATTCAGTCCTTCAGCAGCGACCTGTCTGATCAGCGAGCGAGGGTTGTCAGTAATCTGTTCTTTGGCCGGCTTGCGATATTTCCAGTACTGATCCGGATATTGCACCATCAGTTTATTCTGCGCTGTGACTTCGGAAAGTCTGCGGAGCACAATCGGGTCGTCCTGCTCATTATGCATCCAGTTGATCAGTCGTTCGGTCCGTTGATCACGGCCCACCATCTGCTGAACTTCTTCGCGTTTCAGTCCCCAGCGCATCATTTCATAGGGAAGCGTGAAGGCAAATTGACCTGTCGCTGAACTGTTTACCGAGGTCGGCTGATCTGCCACCATCTGCTGGAGTGATTCATTGGAGTAGGCGGCCAGGTTCAAAAGAACTGACCAGTCCCAGCCTACCTGTGCCAGCGTGCGACGGACTTGAGGTGCCTGGAGGCGATCCAGCAGTCCGGGTCGAATAAAGCCCTCTTCAGAATTGGTCGCCAGGAACAGGGTTTCTCCATTCGCAATCTCAATGGCCATTACCTGTTTAAATTCTGACAGAAATGTGCGGGCAATTACTCGCAGAGGTTGTGCGCCAAAGTCAATATGCTGGAACCGCTGGCAGAACATGCCCCCTGCTTTCAAATGCCGGGAGACATTTCGATAAAAGTCAGCCGTGTACTCTGACTGAGATTGAGTGACGACCGACTGCACGGGATTGCTGATAATCAGGTCATAAGCAGCAGTCGTTTTTGCACGCGACGCCATGGCCAGCGCGACAGGGGACTGCACCAGAGTGACGCGGTCAGAGTCCAGCGCGGAGATCGAATTACGGGTAGCAATTTCATCCTGATATAACTGAATCAGTCCCGGATCATGTTCCAGACAGGTGATATGCTGCACGGGAAAATCCAGGCTGGAGTTAAGACTCACTCCCGATCCCAGTCCCAGGAACAAGACATCGGCGGGGCGGTCATGCAACGTTACCGGTATCACAAAGGGCATCAGTTCCCCTGTTGTATGGGGGCACAGCCCTGCATCGGTAGAGGTGACTCCCACAGGCAGCCCGCTGCGGCGGATTTGCAGTTGGTTTTCATGATAGGACCAGACAGTATATGTTCCGTGGGGTCCTTCTACTTCTGACAGACAGCGACCTTCATCCATGTAGGGAAGCAGATCCGGTTTTAAGCCGTAACGGAGTCCCGTGAATGTATTCGTGGAAAACAGGAGTTTCGTAGAACGATGCGGATCATAATTGTTGTATCCGGAAGTCAGGACAACCAGCAGGACCAGAGCACAACTGACGCCGGCTGTCTGCCAGCGTGACCGGGGGAAACGGAACTGGACAGCCCAGATCAGGAGTGACAAGCAGGACAAAGTCCCCGTAGTCACCAGAGACAGTGTTTTGAGATCCACGCGTGCAGTACCAAGCAACCAGGACCCGCAGAGTAAGCCTGCCAGTAAACAGAAAGGTTGCCAGACCGGCAGACGATAGACGGAAGTGTTGTTAGTGCTGTCTGACTGGCGTGTGATCGACAGCTTCATCCAACCACCCCAGCAGAAGCCCAAAGGTGCCAGGAAGAGCGTCAGCAGCCCGCCTCGTATCACTGCCAGCAGAAATGCAAATTCGATGTAAGCGTTGGCATAGAGCATCCAGTTCACCAGGAATGGGAATAGTGCCAGCGCCGCTGCTCCGATTAATGCAGCTCCCAGGGTCAAGCGTGATGCGAGTTGTGAACCCCGCGCTGCACTGCGTGCTTCGATCCAGAACCAGGCTACGCTGACACCTGCGAGCAACGCCGCCCAGGCCGTCACTTTCAAATAGAGTGAGTCCGGATAGAGCTGGAAGATAACACGCTCAATGATGACAGTCAGAAAACCGGTCGCCAGGCTGACCAGAAAGCCGCTGGCAATCAGCAATCGGGAATGTTTCCACTGCATACTTTCCTTTTCAGAATCGGTCTTGGCATTCAACGGACTGCCAGTGGTCATCGTCTGCAGCCAGCCGACCATACCGGGTAAGTATCGAGTGGCCAGCTTGCGCAGCCAGGGACTGATCACAATCAGCAGAGCGATACCTGCTGCGATCCCTAATGAGAGATTCCAGCCCAACGCGGGAACCAGGCAATAGACAGCCGATAGTAATGCGAGTGTCACACCGGTAAGAAAACGTGCAACAGGGGAGACCAGAGGGGTACTACTTTCGGACTGCTGTTCGAGTGAAGCTCTGACTGAGAACCAGCAGATGCGGGCAGTCCAGAAAACAACAGGCAGCAGAAGAACCATGGCAGAAAGTGTCATCAGTCCCGTTAAAAAGACCGGGTTAGAAATCTGATCCAGTGAGATCAGATGCAGGATCTGGTTGAACTGCCAGAGGAGTATTGGAAAACAAAGTGTCCAGATCGAAAACAGAGCCAACGTGATGCCAATCCGAAAACGCTTCTGCTTCCAGAGTGTTGTTTCAGACTCGCGATTGACGTTGTCTGAGATGGATGAGGGTAATCCCAGCCAGATTCCCATGACCGTCGCCAGACCGATGCCTGTAACGACAGACAGATGCTCTCCAACCAGGGTCTGAAAACGCTGAATACAGGCCAGCAGAAAGACACCACAAATCCACCCAGTCAGGAAAGCGAACCCTAATCGCGTCTGAGCTAGAGTGAGAGTGAATTTGACTAGATTTTGAGCAAACGAACGTATCATGGCTTCCTTGCCTGTCGTTATTGATCAATCGGAATTGCATCACGGCTTAAAGTTTCATACTCTAAGTCATTCTTTGAGAGTCCCTTAGCAGCAATTTCTGCCGATAGAATCGCAGGGACCGAAGACTGTGTTTTATCGAAAATGCGTAAATATATGCAATACCAGTCGTTGTAGCCCCATTATCACTTGCCTGGGAACGACACATCCGTATACTTCACTAGTCAAAGATACGCCATTGAGTAAAAATAGGTAACCTTAAAACATCCACCTTCCACTTTGAATAGAAATCATCAGTGTGAAACGGAAACCCCAACGCGCAATGGCCTCTCCCCCAGTCTCCAGACTGAGCAGCCAGCCAAAAGATCCATGGTTGCCATTACAGTTCACTTATTCTCTGATTTTCTGCTGCCTGACCTGGGTTACAGGTTTCTCAGCGTCGAATGCTGCCGAGACCAGTTATCTGGTTACAGCGAAAACCGCGTCCAGTTCAATTCAGACAGATGAGCTGAAATCTCATATCGAGTTCCTGGCCAGTGACGCACTCGAAGGACGCGAAGCGGGTACCCAGGGTGGCCAGGCGGCTGGAACCTATATCCGCAATTTTTTACAGAAGCATGGTGTGCAGCCCGGAATGGGTGAAGAAGGCTACTTTCAGGAGTTCGATGGGGGATTTCGGAATATCCTGGGAGTCATTCCCGGTAATGACCCAAAATTAAAAAACGAATATATTGTCATCGGGGCTCACTACGATCATGTGGGATATGGCAAGCCCTCCAACAGTCGGGGTGGCGTAGGGCAGATTCATAATGGCGCTGATGACAATGCCAGCGGAACTGCAGCCCTGCTGGAAATCATTGAAGCCATCTCAGAGCATAAAGAGCTCCCCCGGCGCTCTATCCTGTTCGCCTTCTGGGATGCAGAAGAAATGGGGCTGTTAGGCTCCCGACACTGGATGAACTACCCAAGTGTACCTCTCGAACAGATCCCGATTTACTTCAATCTGGACATGGTCGGTCGGCTCAAAAAACAACCGCTGACTTTATTCGGATCCCGCTCGTCTATCGGTTTGAGATCCTGCACCGTCAAATGCAATCATCGTGACACGGATCTGAAAATCAAATTTGACAGTGCGATTCGCCCCGACAGCGATCACTGGCCTTTCTATCAGAAGGGGATTCCCTTCCTGATGCTGCATACCGGGAAACACGATGACTATCATCGTCCCGAAGATGACGCCTTCAAAATCGATTACGAAGGCACCCAGAAATGTGCCCAGCTGTTGACCCAGCTGGTATTTGAATTTGCCATGCAGGATAAAAAGCCGGAATACCGATCAGCCGATCAGGATATTCTGACTGGGATCGATCAGGAAACAAGAATCACGACGCAGGATCCGCCCCGGCTGGGTGTCGCGTGGAATGCAGACAAGTACGAAGAAGGGCATCTGATGATTACTCAGGTTCTGGCCAGTTCAGCAGCGGATGCGGCTGGCCTGAAGGTGGGTGATGAGATCATTAAAATTGACGGACGATCGCCTGTAGAAGCACCTGGTTTTGCAGCGCTGGTGCGGAGTTCCCCTGAAAAGATCAAGCTGCAGATCAAGCGAAAAAAAGAAGATGAACTACTGGAAATCCCGGTAGAACTTTCAGGCAATCAGCTCAAACTGGGAATTCAGTGGCAGACTGATGAAACCGAACCGGACGTGATGGTGATCTCGAATATTATCAAATCATCGCCCGCAGATCTGGCCGGACTGAAAATCAATGACCGGATTTATGAGATCAGCGGACGCTCATTTGACAGCAGTGATGAATTTCGCGAACTGGTAAAAGATCTGCCTCTGCCCTTGAAACTTCAGGTCGAACGCGAGGGACGACTGCAGAACTTTGAAGTTCAATCAATGAGATGAGATTTCCATTCGACCTGTTGTGCATCGAGGCCGGATTTTGTCAGTTCCTCTTTGAGCGTCTTTTCCGGTACCACGCGTGCAGAACCGGTACGATAGACGCGAACTTTGACACCATCCTCGTCCCCGGTAGCGCGGCTTGCCAGCGTGAGAATTGTTTGAATATCAGCGGGCTGATATTTTTCGCGGGGCTGTGAGTCGGCTTTGACCTTGTAACTGCGATCATCGATCAAAATATCGAGGACCTGCAAAGGGAGTTCTGCCAGGGTTTTCTGTTCTCGTGGCTCCGGTTGAATTAAAACCGGGATCATATCTGACTCTGTCGAGGCCATTACGGAGGGCGAACTCTCTTCCGCCTGTGGTTCTGCCTTCTCTTCTCCCTCACCCGGTCCGGAATTAATGCCGGGGGTCAGGCCGAGATACTGGCCCAGAATGATCCCCAGAATTAAAACGCCTCCCCCGGCATACATCATTCGCTTTGGTTGCTTGCGCATCATCCGGTCCTGTCAATGGGTGAGAGAAAATCGCATTATATCGAACCACACCTCTGATACGAAATTCAGCTGTATGATGAGCACAGAAACATCAGGGTTGAGATTTCAGTTTTTGCATCAGGTCCAGGATCACTGCCACAATTTTATCTGAAGCATCTAACTGGACCCGGTTGGTTCCCATCCAGGTTTCATACCCTCCTAGTTTATGCTGCTCAGGTGTAGGCAGATAACCGTTGTAACCATTTGCCAGTTCAATCGTGAAGGCATCTTCAAAGGGGGCTTTTTCTTTCAGTTCCAGACCGATTTCACAAAAAGTTTCAAAGGGAATTGCAGCCACAGTCAGATCACCAATTTTCAATGCCTGCAGTATTACGGTAATTTCATCAGGACCTTCCAGCAGTCGCTGAACTCGCTCTGCATAATTCCGCTCATAACGATGATGCTGTTCCGCGCCCTCCGGTTGAGCCATCACCTTTTTGAAATAAGCCTGCATCTCAGCATCAGGTTTACGGACCTTTAATGTCAATTCTGCATTTGCTGCTCCGAGAGGAACCCAAGCCTGATACTTTACCTGCTGACAGGCATCGGCCACACGTCTGGCGACCAGTTCTGCCACCTGGTTCATCTTTTCATACGCAGCCATCCGTTTGCCGGGCTTCTGGAAATTGATGTTATTGATGTCACCACTGGTGCCATTCGACAGCATTCCCACAAACGGAGGATCTTCCGGCTTCGCACCGAGCAGGGGGCCAATTTTTTCGGAAAAGATACCGAAGTAGTCTGCAGAGATTTCTCCTTTATTGACGCCTCCCACATAATGCAGAGAGTAATTTGCCAGGAGTGCCAGTGGCCGACCATCCAGCGACTGCACACTGATGAATGAGATTTCCGGATCGATGGGCCCTGCGGGTTTTACCAGAGCAGCATTGCCCCGGGGTGGATTCATCCGCACTTTGTCGACCCCACCGAATGGATTCTTACAGAAATCCGGATTGGTCGTATACCAGCGACGGTTAAAGACTTCAGAAGGTTCATCTACGCCGCCCCAGCCAATGCGTGCCGGCTCCCGATTCTCCATTGCACAGCGGACACAGTCAGCAATTCTTCGTGCGAGGAAGTCGTGATATTTGGAACTGCTGGCGCGGGTCGCGGAATGCGTGTGAGTAGCCGCCATCAGAATATTCTCAGGTGGCAAATCGGTTTCTGCTTTGATGAAATCCCGAGCCGCCTGAAATACATCAACAGTGATCCCCAGATTGTCACAGATCACGAAGGCGATTTTGGTTTCACCGTTATCCAGTACCAGACAGCGGGCGTGCAGTTCATCGTGTACGTTTTCGGCCGGAAACGGTTTGAATCCACCGACGATATATTCTCCCAGAGGAGGCGTAATATTGCTGGTCGCTGCCCCTGCCTTCAGAACCTTATCAGCCGCAAAAGTTGTGGTGGTACTGAATACGAACAGGAACAGACAGAAACTGGCACCCCAGATTCCTGCCCCTGACACAAGTCGGCTGAATTGATACGTCATCTGATCTGCTCCTCAGGATGATGGTCTGCATTGTTGTGTACGTAAGCTGCCCCCACGATTATAAGAATGAGGAACCACCAATACAACAATCTGCATCGCTGGATGAATCCCAGTGGGGATCATCAGCGCTGCTTTGCGTTCAGCAAAACCGGCAACAAGAGCTTAACCCTCTGAAACGGTCTGCGGATTCAGATCGGGAATGTCTTCAAAGGGGTGCCCGTTCTGCCAACCGGATTTCCCTGTCGCACGAAAATGTTCCAGGCGACGAATACTGATCTCACAGAAAATGGGATCCAGGTCAGCGGTCAGGCAGCGGCGGCCCAGTTGCTCACAGGCGATGAGCGTTGTACCGGAATGAGCAAACAGATCGAGTACAAAGTCATCCTGTTGAGAACTGGCCTGCAGAATTCGTTCGACCGATTTGATCGGCTTCTGGGCATAACATCCTGAAACATTTTCTTCCATGCGATAGAAGACCTGCTGAATATCGACCCAGACATTCCCGGGCCTGATGTTCTCGGAACGGCCCCGTTCGAGGTTCTCCGTCTTTTTTCCGTTGATGTTTTTATAGTACCCGCGCAGGATCTTCGGGATATCCGTGTATTGCACTTCAAAAAACGGATTACCACGCGTGTAGTACAGCAGTTCCTGACGTACGGCCATCCAGTTTTTCTGCGTGCCATAACCACGCTGATTCCTCATGGTGACAAAGGACCGTGATTCGAACAACCCGGTCTGCTGCATCATCATCATGAACTGAGGCAATGGTTGAAAATGCTGATTCTGGTCCGCTCCCAACCAGACATAAAAGGAAGCATCCGAACTCAGAAAGCGGGCCGACATGCGCACCCAGTCGGCACACCACTCAATAAACGTATCGATATTACGCAGATCAAAGGCGACCAGGTTATAGGGTGGGTCCTGAATCGCCAGGACAGGACGATCCTCGCCGATCAGCCTGCTGATCTGTTCTGAATTGGTGGCATCTGCGCAGGCCACTCGATGTCGACCGGTGGGATCCTCCCAGATTTCTCCCGGTTTTAATCGGCAGAATGGTAACAGTTGTTCTCTCAAAACCAAATCTTCGTCCAGGCGCGGCAGAGGATTGTTTTTCATCTGACTCTTTCTTTCGCCGGGTTTTGTATCAGGAAGCGAAAGGGCATTGTTGCAGCTCAATGTCCGCTTAAACTTCCGTTCGTAGTTCGCAACTCATCACAGTCTTTTATTTGATGCACCAGATAAAAGACCTGGGACCAGAATATACAAATTTGTATTTTCGGGAAAGAGTTGATTCCCCCTACTGTAGCAGATCCTGGAACTGTCACTCGATTCTGTTATCAGTCTCTATAACGAGGCGCGAACAACTCAGTCTTGCAGTCATAATCCATTCGAAACATACTTAGCAAACTTCAATAACACACACCAGCTGACAGAATGTCTCCACAAATGAAACTAGAGCTGTCCGAAAAGACAAAACTGAATGCTTCTCCGCAGGTCATCCATGAATGGCTCAGCGATCTTGAGAACTGGCCCAAGATCAACGATAAGATCAAATCGGTCACAGTGGAGGGGAATCGTTGTTTCGGTGAGATGGAGTTCAAAGGTAAAACACTGGAATTTGCCGGTATGGTTCCAGAAGATGATGACCCGTTAAAAGTCACCTGTAATATCGTCATCCAGACGGAGTCGGAAAAACGAGACCCCGAACACATGACCGTGGTCTATGAAATCAGACCCGGTGGACGTGCCACTCAAATTCGCGAACGCATTATTTTCGAAAGAGAAATCCCGTTCTGGGGCTGGTTACTCGTCAAGCTGATTATGAAAATCGGTAAGCCGACTGGTCTGACAAACCTGCAACGGATCAAAGAGCATATTACTGCGGAAGACTAATTGTAAGGAGAGTGTTTTACTTTTTCTCTTTGAGATCGAATTCACCGTAGTAGCCGATATTCGACTTATACTTTCCGCTGAGTGTTGTGCCTTTCATCAAACCAATCCACTGGTACTGATGCCCGCGAATGGTCGCCTTGCCCGACAGGTTGTGTTGACTGCCTGTGGATTTCGACTGAAAGGTTGCCTCGTATTTGAAGGGATCCCCTTTAAACAGCCCGGTAAAGGTGGCTTTCCAGTTTTCCTTGTCGTCAGATGTCGCGACACATTTCAAGGGGCCCGTCGTATTGTACTTGCGGTTAGTCCATTTCCCTTCCCAGGTCCGTGTCTCCCCAGCCCGGACCTGGGAAAGGCAGAACATCCCCAGCACTGCAATCAGCATGAATCGTGACATCGTCTCCTGCTCCTGCCTGAATCGAATTTCGAGTGAGAAAAAACATCTCTCTGATTGAAACTCGTCAAAGCGCTGGCAACAGCGACAATTTTGGTCCCTTTTTTCTGGAACCTGATGTCAATCTCTCAGATATTAGCGTCCCCAACTACGCTAAACTACTGGCAGGATACAGGTTGCGAACCGGTCAAATTTGTGTTTCCCGGGGATCAGGCACTCTTCCGCAAAGAGCAAGGTTTAGAATTCGTTTTCGGCGAAGCAGCGTCAGACTGCGTCGAATTACCAGTCGCCAGATTTCGGCGGAGCCTTCGTTTGCAGTGTTGATTGTAAAGGATGCGGAAATAGCGTCCGTAGTGCAGGTCGAGTACGCCGGTAGTACTGACGAAGGCCAGAACCGAACCGATGGTAACCTTGGGGTAAACGCAGGCAAACCGCTTTTCATAGCGCGGTCGAAAGCGGCTTTTAAAATGTCGCAGACCGGTAAAATCAAAAATGCTGGTCAGATAATTTTCTGCAAATCGCAAGCCGTGCCTCACCAGCGCACAGTCCCCGGGCAGGCGGTGACAGCGTCCCAGGTTGATCAATGCATTTTTAAACGTCGATCCCTCTTTGACACGTTTTTTATCACGGGCCACCTGCATCGATTTTTCCCTGGCAGATTCCCAGAAGAAACCCGCGATCTCGTCGAGTGAATAATCTTCAGCTTTCCGCATGAAGACACAATCGACTTCGCCCGTGCTGGTCTGCAGCATCGGCATGACGATATTCACGCCCTCGTACTGGTAGACTTTTTTCCCAATCACCCGGCGGTTGACTTCCGGATGCCGTCGCAGGCTTTCAGCCACGGCACGGACCAGAACATGCGCGGGAGTGAGCATGGTGCGGTTACGGCTGCGCTGCTCTTCCAGAAAGGATTCCAGCTCTTCGGTATCGACCGTGGTTCCCCAGACGAGCATCGGACCGCAGCGGAGCGATGTACTCGCGAGATAGGTGGTATTGATCCAGCCAATCTCGGAGAGTGGCACCGGTTTACTCTTTGTCGCCCAATACATATCAGACAACCTGTCTATGGGTTTCAGGCAGCCTTCTTCTGCTCTGCCTGTTGCTCAGCAATCAGTTGAGAAATCGTGGCAGGATTTTTAAATAAATCTGGTCTGATATCCTGAAAATCGAGTCGTACTTCAAAATCAGATTCGACGAAGACCAGCAGGTCCATCATCGTCAGGGAATCCAGCAGACCGGAATCAATCAGTTCGGTGCTGTCAGTAATTGTCTGTCCGGTGACGGAGTTGAGAAATTCAACCAGTTGTTCCTGAATCGATGCACTCATTTGTCGTGTCCTTTGCAGTTGCAGACGAAAGTTAAGATTACAGATCGCCGACTGCTGCGAGTTCTGACAGCTTGACCCGATCGACTTTCATGGCGTGATTTAATGGTATTTTCTGTAAGATCCGAATCCGGTCCGGCACGAGTTGGCGTGGCAGCTGGCTGCGACAGACGCTCAGCATTTCTGCTTCCGTAAGTCCCATACCTTCTGGAGTAGTTTCGATGTACAATGCCAGTCGCGTACCTGTATTTTTTGCTTCAAAGGGGACCGCCACCGCCTGCGACAGGGGAAAAGTTCGCAGCGCGAATTGCTCCAGATCTGCCGGGTGCACGCGATAACCGGAAATTTTGACCAGTGAATTCCGTCGACCTTTGATGACGATTCTGCCTGACTGATCGAAGGTGGCCAGATCTCCCGTGTAGAGCCAGCCATTGTGTATCCGTTTGCGAGTCTCTTCCGCATCTCTCCAGTAGCCCTGCATGATGTTGGGGCCACGCGCCCGCAGCTCGCCGACCGTACCTGCATTCACAAGTTGTCCGCTTTCGTCCACGATCTGCAGCGTTACTCCGGGTATTGCCTGACCGATGGATCCGTCGCTTACACCGGCGAGTTGCTCTGGTGGTACATAGGCCAAGCGAGCTGTAGCTTCCGTCTGGCCATACATGACAAAGAACCGGGCCGGATGGATGACATCGCTGATTTCGACGGCCTGTGCATGAGGCAGGGTACCTCCTGCAACAGACATATAACGCAGATGTGGAAACTGCGTCTGCTTAAACGATGTTCGTTCCAGCAGAATCCGATACAGGTCGGGGACCGCTGAGAGACTGGTGCATTCATGGCGGATCATTGCTTCCAGAATGCTTTCGGGAAAGATGGTATTCCCGTCCAGAATCAGATGCGCCCCCTGTAGAAGGTGAGACTGCAGTACAGAGTTTCCAAACGCATGATGGAAAGGCAGGGCGCAGACAGGCCGTTCGTCTGCCTGCAACTGCAGGTATTCCTGGATCGATTGTGCGTTAGAGATCAGGTTCCCATGACTGAGCACGACCCCCTTGGGCATTCCGCTGGAACCGGATGTAAAGAAAATCGCAGCCAGGCTCTTCTCAGAGCGTACAACCGGCTGGAGTGTATTTACTGGAATTGTTCCGGTCACGGATTCCTCTGAATCCATGCCCTTTACAGTAAATTCTTCCAGATCCGGATGACGCCTTAAAACCGGGGCAGTTGTAATCGTACAGATCGTCTGCGTTGAATCCAGGATATTCTTTAGCGCGCCGCTCTCCGTATTCGCTGGAACGGGGACAACGACACCACCGGCGAACAAGACTGCGTAGAAGGCAGCGATATACTCCACGGAATTGGGAACCAGCAGTACAACACGGCTTCCAGATTCAAAACCAGCGACCTCAGACAGCTGTTCGGAAATTTGTCTGACCAGCAAAATCAGCTCACCATAACTCAAGGTCCGCTCAGAAGTGGAAATCGCGGGTTGCTCACTATGCAGAGCTGCGATTTTCAGCAGTCGATCGACCAGCCCTGCTCCCGTACTTTCAGAGGTCACTTCTTCCAAAAGGGTTATGGGAGAAGCTGCAAGCGGATGCTCGACCAGCCTGAGGCTGGAGAGAAAGTCTATGGGGCAGGACATACGAAACGGTCTCAAAGTGTAAATTGCTCTCTTCAGAGAGAGTCCCTCGGACCATCGTAGATCGGAGGGTAATTTCCCTCATCCTTATCGGCGTTTCATGATCGTTTGCACCGCTGAATCGGTATACATACCCCCGTTTTTATCAGGACGATCATACCAAACACCCTATTCCACTCATCCCCCCATGCAGAACGAATATCACAGGGGATTTAAAGGGATTTACACCTAATCTATCCAGAACTATCATCCACCCGTTCAGTAAGTAGCCGATACCACTGATTGTGGCCTTTTCTCCAGCAACAATCTCCGGCTGAACTTTATGTGCCATTCAACCTTTCTCTATTTCCGAGTAAGTCCCATGCAAGTGAAGACTTCGAATCTGGAAAAGCCACAAACCCTGCCCCTGCTCATTGAACCGGCCGGCCGATCAGGGGTCTGCCTCCCTGAGTGACCTGATTGAATACATCTCACGGGAACGGAACTGGCTGGACCAGACTCTGCTTGATCAGGGAGGCGTGTTGCTGCGTGGATTCACCATTCAGGAAATTGATGAATTTCAGGACGTGGCCCAGGCGCTGATTCCAGAGTTAAAGCCGTACGTCGAGGGGCAGTCTCCCCGCACCAAAGTGACCGGAAACGTATATACTTCCACCGAGTTTCCTGCCCAGTTTCGCATCACGCTGCACAACGAGCTTTCCTACACCAAGTCGCCCCCGCCGCGGATTGTATTCCACTGTCATCTTGCTGCGGAGACCGGCGGAGAAACGCCGATCGTAGATTGCCGAAAACTCTACCGTGAGATGCCTGCCGAAATTCTGGCGAAGTTCGAAGAACGGGGAGTCCGCTATGTCAAGAACATGCACGGGCAGGAGCGGGGCATCGGCAAGTCATGGATGGATTATTTCGAAACCAGTGATCGGGATCAGGTCGAAGCATACCTCAAAGACAACGACATCGAATTTGAATGGACGGCCGATGGAAACCTGCGTACCTGGTCCATTCGCCCCGGCACGCTGGCCCATCCCGTTACAGGAGAAATGCTCTGGTTTAACCAGGCGGATCTCTGGCATATCACCAATGTGAATGAACGAAACCGCGCCCAACTGCTGCAGCGGTTTGGAGAAGAAAACCTGCCAACCCACGCGTATTACGGAGATGGTTCCCCGATTACCGATGAGGATCTCGCAGGGGTCCGTAAGACCCTGTGGGATACGGCCGTTATCTTACCGTGGCAGCAGGGCGATGTGCTGGCCCTGGATAATTTCAGTGTCGCCCATGGCCGAATGCCTTATGCAGGACCACGGAAGATTCTCGTTGCGATGGGTTAAATTCAGAGTTTTAAATGTCTAACCACTAAGGCAGGACGGTATGGCACATTCAACGGCAGCACCTGAGTCAGACACAGATTCTGGCTGCGATCTGGCTTCCCCAGGATCTACAGCAGCCACTGGAAAGGATGACCCGGGGTCAGCGAATCGGGAACTGGCTGATCAATCCTTACAAAAATTATCTGATCCCTGCCAGTTGGCTCAAAAGATTACTCCAGTCGAGTCAGAGCGAGTTGCTTGCAGAGACCTTTCGCCGCCCGGGTGGATGGAGGGCTATGGAAATCCTGTACCGGAAAGATGCACCAGTCGACCTGCTGGATCGACAGGCGATCCTGGATAATCCCATTTCCAGAGCTTCGCGGAATCGATTGCAGACGGTAACCCAAATCCTGATCGATCTGATTCAGACTCGTCAGTCGGACGGGCCCGTCGTTCTGATGGGCGTCGGTGCTGGCCCGGGTCGTCATGTGCAGACCGCGATTTCCCGATTGCAGTTAAGCGCAGATGAAGTCCACGCCCACCTAATCGACCTGGACGACGATGCCTTCGAATACGGACAACAACTGGCAGAACAACTCGGAATTTCAGACTGTATCAGCTTCCTGCAGGGGGACGCACGCGAGATTCAGACGGTATTACCCGATGTCAAACCGAATATCGTCAAACTGATCGGTCTCATCGAATACTTGAATGACCAGCAGTTACACGAATTGTTGTCCGCCCTGCATACAATCATGGTCCCGGGAGGAAACCTGGTCACGCATGGGATTCTCGATCCCTGGCATGGTGCTCCCTCTCTCAAACGAATCTTCAAACTACAGCACATCAGACGCTCCGCCGATGATGTAAGACAGATGCTGGAAACCGTCGGATTTCGCGTCATCGACCAGGTAACCGAACCGATGGGAATCTATCCGATTGTGACCGCAGTGAAACCGATGATAGAGTAAGTTTGTAGATTGTGAGCATGGTCGTCGCTAACGTCTCAAATGTAATATTCGATGACGTGTTCCTCTTCGACAGACATCCGGTAATCATGTCCCGGCGTGACCAGAGCAACATCATCCAGCAGCAACTGCGCGACACGCATCGCCTGACCGCGCAGTTCCGGAACGGCGGTGGTCTCCCAGAGAGTCCCCTTCATCAACGGTCCCACAGCGAACAGGAACTCAGAAGGATTTCCTTCTGCATCAATCACCGCGAAATCGGCACCGACATCGATTCCCATATCCAGTTCGTCTGGTCGGATGAGTCCCCGCTTGAGCAGATTCTGGAACAGCGGCACACTGGTGCCGGAAAAACCACAATTGGGTCCGGTGCAATTAATGACCAGTCCCCCCTCAAGTGACTGTGTTAAACCGGCTTTGTTCTGCACATCCACCACGACCTGATCATTCTGAGACGTGACTCCCGTGATTCTGCCCCGTACCACTTTGAGGCGTCCTTCGGTAATCGCTTCCGTTACTCGCTGATGGATGGGCTGGGCAATCCGATGTCTGATCACATTCCAGCGGGCGGCATAGCGTTTGAGAAATTCCTGTTTTTCTTTGAGGTCAAACTGCTGCCAGATCCGCTGCGTGTGGGGCCGCAGTCGATCGACGACGATGCCAGGGTTCTCACCAATCCGCTGCAGCTGTCGACAATGTTTTTCCAGTAACTGCACCAGGTTTTCGAGGCCCAGGCTCTCCGGTTCCTCCGGCAGGAAGTCAGGATATTCAATGCCCCGGAAATGAGCTTGTGGAATCATGCCGTTATGCGACACTGCGATCATATTACCTTCCCAGCCCAGTTCACTGAGCGTGAGAAAGACGTCGATCATCGACAATCCGGTGCCGAGCACAATGATGTCCTGTTCGGAATCCGGAATCTTTTCCATCCAGTTTCCCCATGGGTCTGCGCAATAGGCGGGATGCGCAAAATCTTCACCAGCCAGTGAAGAGGGGGGCTGATTCCCTGTCGCCAGCAGCACGCGATCTGCTTCCAGTGTAGAACCATCACGGAGTGTGATCTCTGCACTCCCGTCAAAACTGTAATCTATGTCGACGGCTTCATTTTCGATGACGCGGATTTCCGCCGGGTGATGTGAGTCGATCGGCTGCATGTAATTCGCGAGGATACTTCGCAGATAATCGCCATAGATCCGTCGGGGGACATAAGTCTCACGCAGTTGCGGATCGGGCAGGTCACTGTAATCGACGCGAGTGCGTAACCAGTCCAGAAAGTGATTGGCATGGTCGGGAACCGCAGACATGTTGCGAGCGGCGACATTCAACAGATGTTCTTCCCGTTTCGTGCCATAAGCGACGCCACGTCCCAATGGATAGCGGTCGTTGATCAGTTGAATGCAGAGCGGGCCGTCACTCAATCGTGCCAGATTCACCGCTGCCATGGTTCCGCTGAATCCGCCTCCAATAATCGCCACTGTCTTCATGAGAGTCCGGTCCTTTCGCACACCGCGTCGACCGGGGTAGAAAGGTCCCGGTTGTGAGTGTGTCACTCAGAATATTTGCTGATGGAATGACTGCGATCTGACTCAGAGAGTCTCCTGAATTGTACCCGGATCGCATCACCAGCAACAGACAACGGCCCATAAACGGTCCGGTCTCAATCAGCAGTCTTGCCGAACGATGGGCGTTTTATGCCCCTGATCATCAATGGCCACGTAGGTAAAGGCGGCTTCGGTCACTTTGAAACGGGGGCAGTCGGACGCTTCGTGCCGCAGCACTGGCTGGACCCAGACCTCCAGTGAGAGGGTAATCGATGTTGTCCCAATCCGATCAACCTGGCCAAAACAGCAGACAACATCTCCCACCTTGACCGGGCGAATGAACTTCATCGACTCCACGGCAATCGTGACGGTGCGTGTGCCGGCAATCTCTTTCGAGAGAATCCCTCCGGCAATATCCATCTGCGACATGATCCAGCCTCCGAAGATGTCTCCGTTGGCATTCGTATCCGCCGGCATGGCAAGCGTACGTAGTATCAGTTTTCCTTCCGGCAGGTCACAGAACTCTTCCATGGTTGTCGTTCCTGTTTCTCTGTTGTCGGTGATGGACTCGTCTCCCTGATACAACGAATGTGTATCAGCTCAGTTCACACGTGGAGGTCGACCATTGTTCTTGGCTACATGACTGCCCCAGACCAGCAGATTTTTACTGCAGTCATCGCGGTCGATCAGAACTTCAATAAAAGCAGGACCATTATGCGACTTGGCCGTTTTGATCGCCTCATCCAGTTCGCCTTCGGTCGCGGCCTTGCCACTCCAACCATTTCCGTCCGCAGCATTGAAAACATGAACCAGATCGGCGTAGTTCCAGTTTTTGATATTGTTATACGGTCCGTCGTGAATTTCGACTTCGATGGTGTAGCCGCCATTGTTGATCAGGAAGATGATCGGATTCAGGTTGTACCGGATGATGGTTGAAATTTCCTGCGCAGTCAGCTGAAACGAGCCATCGCCGATCAATGCAATGGGCCGTCGTTCCGGCGCCCCGATACAGTATCCCAGCAGCGCTCCCACAGACCAGCCGATGGAACCGTATTGCATCTGGATTTCAAATCGGGATCCGGTCGGCAGATTGAGCTGCATACCGTTGAACCAGGAATCTCCCGTTTCTGCAATGACGGCTGAATCTGCCGTCAGCATCTGTTGGACACGCGAAACCAGCTGTCGAGTCGAGAGAGGCGTCTCGGGGGCACCAGCAGATAGTGCAGGCGGATCTTCCTGAATGCGTTTATAAGCGACCATGGAAGCATCGTTGGCTTTGATGCGGGGAGCCAGTTGCTCGAGGAACTCGGACAGTTTCACATTGCTGAAAGTCTGATTCGGGCAGACCACGCTGTTGGGACGTGCCTGAATGACTTTACCCGGATCTACCAGTGCGGCGTGCCCCGTTGTCGTGTAATCGGTGAAGGTCGGACCGGCGAACAGGCAGAGATCTGAAGAATCGACGATTTCTCCACAACCGGGTGAACCGACGGGGCCCCAGTAAATGCCCATGTAATTCGGATGTTGTTCGTCAAAAAAGCCCTTGGCATTGGGCATACTGGCAATCGCGTAACCCGAGGCATCAGCCAGCTTGTGAAAATTTTCCTCGGCTCCAAAGGAGCGGAGCTTGACACCTGAGACCAGAACGGGCTTGGCTGCGTTGTTGAGCAGATTCGCTACATGATCGACGGCCGCCTGGAGCGAGACAGGGTCGCTGGCGGTTGGACCTCCAAAGGAACGAACATTTGGTTTGGATGTGACTGCATCCGCAATATTGCAGGCGATTTCAATGTAAACCGGCTTACGAAACCGCAGGGCGGTCTGAATCGCGTGGTCGATTTTTACAGGAGCTTCATGAGGATCGCGGATCGTGACCGCTTCCGCGGTTACTTTGGAAAAAATATCACGCTGGTAATCGTAATCCAGTTTCCCCAGGGTGTGATGCAGCATTTCGAATTCGGCTTCGGAATTCGTATTAGGGCCGCCGGAAACAGCGATGACGGGCAGGTCTTCCGCATAGGCTCCGGCAACAGCATTGAGCAGGCTCAGACCACCGACACTATAGGTCACGAAGACGGCACTGGCACCACCGGTGGCCCGGGCATATCCATCTGCTGCATAGCCTGCGTTCAATTCATTACAGCAGGAGATCATCTGCAGATTCCTATTCTCCAGAATCCGGTCCAGCAGAACCAGGTTATAGTCTCCCGGGACGGCGAAGTAATGCTTCAAGCCGATTTCTTCGAGACGGTCAGCCAGATAAGAACCGACGGTGGTGGTACAATGGTCAGTCATGAGTATTCCTTACAGACAAAAAATGCTGGCGAGACGATCAGTCGAATTAGAGAGACTTGTATTCGGGTTTCCACATGGTTTCTTCAATCCGCTGATCGATTTCTTCTGCGGTCATGGAATCTGCGACTTCCGCATCAATGGCTGCCTGTGCGACAGCCCGGGCAATCGATCGACCCACGTCGCGGATAATCGTCAGAGAAGGGAGTAGCGAAGCCGTCGGATCCTTGAGGGCCGGAGAGGCCTCTTTCAAGGCAAACGCCGCCGCCATGAACATGGAATCGGTAACCCGGCGCGCCCGGGAAGCCCGAATCCCCAGTCCCATCGCAGGGAAGATGTAACTGTTATTACACTGGGCAATGATATGTGTCACGCCATTATATTCCACTGGATCGAAAGGGCTGCCGGTGGCGATGACGGCTTTGCCGTCCGTCCATTTCAACAGGTCTTCTGGTGTCGCTTCGGCCCGAGAAGTCGGATTCGAAAGCGGAAAGATAACGGGATGCTCTTCGTGGCTGGCCATTTCCCGGATAATCTCTTCGGTAAATGCGCCCGTCTGTCCCGTGGCGCCGACCAGGACGCCTGGTTTTGCATTGCGGACGACATCCGCGAAAGAGATCGCACCACTCACATCGCAGTCCCAGCCCTGGAGGTTCTCTGTTGACTGTGCGAGTTGCTGGTGCAGTTCATCCAGATCGGTTCTACCGAAATGCAAAAGTCCATCGCGGTCGATCACATAAAACCGGGCCTTTGCTTCATCCTCACTCAGACCGGATTGTAGCATCGCCTGTTTCAACTGCAGGCAGATGCCCACTCCCGCGGAACCGGCCCCCAGCATGACGATGTTCTGGTCGGTGAGTTTTCCGCCGGCTGCTTCAATCGCAGCGAGAATGGTACCTGTTGTGACCGCGGCAGTACCCTGGATGTCATCGTTAAAGGTACACAGGTCGTCCCGATATTTATCCAGAATCCGCTCAGCATCGACTGAGGCGAAATCTTCCCACTGCAGGAGTACATCCGGAAACCGTTTTTTGACGGCCTGGACGAACTGATCGATAAAGGCATCGTATTCCGCCCCCTTAATGCGGTGTTCCCGCCAGCCGACGTAGCGAGGGTCTTCGAGGCGTTCTTCGTTGTTCGTTCCCAGATCGAGTAGAATCGGGAGTGTCTTGGACGGATCAATCCCGCCACAGAGGGTATAAAGTGAAAGTTTACCGATGGGAATTCCCATCCCGCCGGCCCCCTGGTCGCCCAGTCCCAGGATGCGTTCCCCATCGGTCACCACGATGACTTCAATATCCCGTTCGATGTTTTCCAGGATCTCGTCCATCTGATCACGTTCGGGATAAGAAATGAAAATCCCGCGGGGACGACGATAAATATGGCTGAACCGTTCACACGCCAGGCCCACCACAGGTGTATAAACGATGGGCATCATCTCGGTGATATGCTCCAGCAGCAGCCGGTAGTACAGGGTCTCGTTCTCATCCTGCAGCTGTCTCAGGAAAATATGTTTGTCGATATCGTTCTGAAAATCGCAAAAGGCTTCGTAGGAGCGTTCAACCTGTTCCTCAAGCGTGTCGATATGGGGTGGCAGGAGGCCCACCAGGCCGAACTGGCTGCGTTCTTTTTCGCTGAAGGCGGTCCCCTTATTCAGGAGGGGATCCTCAATCAGCAGATGTCCCCGTTTCTGTATCGAAAATTCTTCGGTTGACCGTCCTGAGTTCATGGTGAGAATTGCCCTAAAAAGAAGGATCGCGAGTGGATGAGGAGAAACGGGCGTGCCGCCTCTGGCATTCGCCGGCGACAGGCATAGAATACTGGAAACAGAGCCAATCTGTCGATGTTACTCTCAGGAAACTGCCCGGATTCCTGAAACCTTCGCGCAGAGTAATCATCCCCCTGCAAATTGCCGGCAAACGTTCTAAGTTTAGCATCCACTCCTTGCAACTCGGAAACAGATATCGTAAATATCCACATGGCCCGGTTCCGATTGACCGGATTTTAAGTTTTCTGCTTTTCATTTCCTGGATAAGTTTGTCTTATGGTCCGTCGCTTCCAACTTGCACTGGTGCAGGTCTCACTAAATGGCACTCCGGATGAAAACCTGACGAAATGTCTGGACTGGGTCCGTACCGCCGCTGGAGAAGGGGGACAGGTCATCTGTCTGCCGGAACTTTACAGCTCATTCTATTTCTGTCAGAAGGAAACCACGGAGTACTTCAAGTTCGCCGAGCCCCTGTATGGTCCCTCCTTCACGGCCTTCAGCAACCTGGCTAAAGAACTGGGTGTCGTGATTGTTGTGCCTTTCTTCGAGAAACGGACTGAAGGGCTGTATCACAACAGCGCCTACGTCATCGACGCCGACGGCAGTGAAGCCGGTCTGTATCGCAAGATGCACATTCCCGACGATCCCTGCTTCTACGAAAAATTCTATTTCACGCCCGGCGACCTCGGTTTCAAAGCAATCCCCACCCGCTTTGGGAAAATCGGGACACTGATCTGCTGGGACCAGTGGTTCCCCGAAGGGGCCCGGATCACGGCACTCTCCGGGGCGAATGTGCTGATTTATCCAACCGCCATCGGCTGGCATCCCCACGAAAAAGAAGAATACGGTCCCAAGCAGCATGATTCCTGGATGACAATTCAGCGGAGCCACGCGATCGCCAACGGGACGTTTGTGGCTGCAGTCAACCGCGTTGGCTTCGAACAGCCGGAACCGGAACAGGCGGGCCTCGAATTCTGGGGCTCCTCATTTATCTGTGGGCCCCAGGGAGAAATTATCGTCCAGGCATCAGAGGACCAGGAAGAAATTCTGATTGCTGAGGTCGATCTGGATCAGACCGCTGAAGTTCGCCAGAACTGGCCCTTCCTGCGTGACCGGCGGATTGACGCGTATGGCAATATTCTGAAACTCTATCATGACGATGCCACTCCATGAGCGAGATCACCCGCAGACTGCCCGCCGAATGGGAACCACACCAGGCCACGCTGCTCTGCTTTCCGCATAATGGCAATGACTGGCCAGGGAAGTACGAAGTCATCCAATGGGCGTTCATCGAAATCATCCGCAAAGTGGCCGAGTATGAGCGCGTGCTGCTGGTTGTGAAAAATGAGTCGCTGCAGAAGAAAGTCCATTCGATGCTGCAGCAGGCACACGCGAATACGAAGCAGGTCAAATTTATCCTGCAGAATACGAACCGCAGTTGGATGCGAGATTCGGGACCAATTGTCGTGCAGCGGAGTGACGGCAAACGCGAGGCACTGCAGTTTCGCTTTAACGGCTGGGCCAAGTATCCCAATCATCGCCTGGACTGGCAGATACCCTCTGCAGTCGCGGAGTCATTAAAACTTCCCTTGACTAAGGTCACATGCGAGGGGCGTCCCGTAGTCCTGGAGGGGGGAGCGATCGAAGTCAACGGACGGGGCACCCTGATCACAACCGAGGAATGTCTGCTCGACCAGAAAACCCAGGTGCGTAATCCCGGCTTCTCAAAAGAAGACTACTCCGCCGTCTTCGCAGAATATCTGGGTGTTTCTAATGTCATCTGGCTCGGGGACGGCATCGAAGGAGACGACACGCACGGACACGTGGATGACATCTGCCGGTTTGTGAATCCCACCACTGTCGTTGCTTGTGTGGAGCCGAACACCAAAGATGTCAATCATCGTCGTCAGGCGCAGAATCGGGAGCGTTTAAAGAGTGCGCGTCTGGAAGATGGCAGCAAGCTCAAAGTGGTAGAAATGCCCATGCCGGGTCGTCTCGACTTTGAGGATTTACGATTACCCGCCAGCTACGTCAATTTTCTGGTCACCAATGGCTGCGTGCTGATGCCGACGTTCAACGATCCGAACGACGCCTGGGCCCTGGGAATTCTGAGCGAGCTTTATCCGGACCGCCAGGTGATTGGCATTCATGCGGTCGATCTGGTCTGGGGCCTGGGAACGCTCCATTGCCTGAGTCATGAGATTGCCGCAGCAGCGAAATAATCTCAAATCCTGCCTGACCTCGCAGGATTCGATTGAGTCTGCTGTTCAACACAGGTATCATATTTAATATTGTTTATTTATCCGCCGGTCGCCGTTTCTGCAGCGACTTTTGATACCTGCCCGAACTCCTGCTGCCGAGGTCTTCTACCATGAAATGCCTGCTGTCACTGTTCGCTTGTGTTTTCACTCTGAGTAGCACGCTGCTCGTCTATTCTGCGGAAGACCTTACTGTCCTGCCACCGCTGACAGAAGAAGCGGCCGATTCCGGCCTGGTGTACCAGGCTCTGCAAAAACGGGCACATGAGGCATTCGCGAAACGCAAAGAGGTTTATGAAAACATTAAAACGCCGGAGGATTGTGAAGCCTACCAGAAGCGGATGAAAGACTTCTTCCAAACACAGATTGGCGGGTTTCCGGAACGGACGCCGCTGAATCCCCGTGTGATCGGGAAACTGAAAGGGGAGGGTTTTCGAGTCGAGAATGTGATTTACGAAAGCTGGCCCGGGCATCATGTGACCGCCAACCTGTATCTGCCCACCACGCCGCCCCCTTATCCGGGCGTGCTGGTCCCCTGTGGACACAGCCACAACGGAAAAGCATCAGACGGTTACCAGCGGGCCTGCATGCTGCTGGCGAAAAACGGAATGGCAGCACTCTGCTACGATCCGATCGGGCAGGGGGAACGGTATCAGGTCTTGTCTGAGCAACCCAATGAATTCTTCAAAGGAGGCAGTCGCTATCGTCCGCCTCATCCACAGGTACAGTATTACTGCACGGCAGAGCATACGCTGATGACGGTCAGCTCGATTCCGCTGGGCAGCAACTCCGCCCGCTATCGCATCTGGGACGGCATGCGAAGTATTGACTACCTGGTCAGTCGCCCGGAGATCGATGCCAGCCGAATCGGCTGTACAGGGAACTCAGGCGGGGGCACACTGACGAGTTACATCATGGCCCTGGACGAACGGGTGCAGGCGGCAGCACCGGTCTGCTACTCGACCATGTACCGTTACCTGATCGACTTCAATGGTCCCCAGGATGGCGAGCAGAATATCTTCGGACAGTTAGCTTACGGCATGGACATCGCCGATTACACTTTGATGCGGGCCCCCAAACCAACGCTGATCTGTGCCGGCACACATGACTCGACGTTCAAAATTGATGGTACGTGGGAACTGTTCCGCGAAGCCAAACGGTTCTATACACGCATGGGTTATGCGGAGCGGGTGGATATCATCGAAGCCGACGCCCCGCATGGTTTCACTATCAAGCTGCGGGAAGGTTCTGCACGCTGGATGAACCGCTGGCTGATGCACAAGGAAAACGCGATCTTTGAAGGGGATCTGCCCGTGTTTACCGATGAGGAACTGCAATGTTCTCAGTCGGGGCAGATACTACTCGATGCTGGAGAGCGTTCGCTGTTTGAAATCAATGATGGGCTGAATCAGCAGTTCGCGAAAGAACGGACGGAACTCTGGAACAGCGGCGATCTCGACACACTGCGCGATCAGGTGCGTGAAGTGAGCGGAATCAAACGACTGGAGACACTGCCCCGCCCAACATCCCAAACATTCGGCTCTATTGAGCGACCGGGTTACAAGATCACAAAGCTGATCCTGAAACCAGATCACGGTCTCCCACTGCCCGCGCTGCTGTTTGAACCGGAAACCCCCACCGGCAGACGGACCCTCTACCTGCATGGTGAGGGCAAGCAGGTGGACGCTGCAGCAGGAGGACCGATTGAACAACGGGTCAAACAGGGCGAGACCGTGCTGGCAGTGGATATACGCGCGATCGGAGAGACTTCACGCAAGAACAATCGGAAGATCGGCTGGTCACATGGCCTGCTGGGCCCCAACTATCACGAATGGGCGGTGGCCTACCTGCTGGGTGAATCGATGGTCAAACTGCGGGCAGAAGACATCCTGGTCGCGGCCCGGTTCCTGTCAGAATATGGTTCGAGTGATAAACCAGAACAGGTTGAACTGGTCGCGATCGGAGAAACGGGGATTCCCGCGCTGCATGCCGCGGCTCTGGAACCACAACTCTTTTCAGAAGTCGATCTGAGCCAGATGATTTCCTCCTGGGGGGAAGTTGTGAAAACACCGGAAAGCCAGAATCAGCTGATCAATACGGTGCATGGCTCACTCAAGGTCTACGACCTGCCGAACCTGATCACCCTGGTAGGGGAAGAACGGGTTAAGATCTCCCAGCCGGCGGATGTCAAAGCGGGTCTGGCCACCCGAGAGCCTTAAACTGAACAGGCATTTCTTAACAAGTTTAAACAGCGCGATCTTCTTTGAACCACGCTGGACAAAGCCTGCTGCGCCCTTAATAATGACAGATCTGGACTTCATTTACGACATTTCATCTCCGCCGGTTCGCACGGCGGTTTGTGCTCGACAGGAGACAATTAATGCAATCACTGACCCGACGGATGGCGCTGAAACTGTTTGCCCTGGGGACGACATTTTTCGGTTTCAAAAAAACAACAGCATTAACCGCAGCAGAGTCAGAGAGTGCCGCTCCTGTCATTGGCCGCTGGAAGAAAACAAATGATCGGGTCTGGCTGGGAGAAGAATTCTGGGCCAATCCAATGGAAGACTGGCGAATCATTGATGGGGCCGCAGAGTGCATGTCAACGGGCGGCAGTCGCAATATTCAGTTGCTGACTCATCAACTGACGAATCCCAAAGCGTCGTTTACCATGTCCGTCCATGTCAGTCAGGTAGAAGTCAAACAGCAGGACGGCGGCGTCGGTTTCCGCATCGGGGTGAAGAGTGACATTAACGAATACCGCAGCAACTGTTTCGCGAAGAGCGGAATCAAAGCGGGGGTCGTCAACGGCAAACTGATCCTGGGTAATAAAGAACAGAAACTCAAGCAGCAGGTCAACCTGAAAGACTGCGTGTTGACTGTGATTGGTAAACCCGAGGGCGAAAAGTATTCTCTGACCCTGATGGTCAGCGGCTCTGAATCAGACAAGCCACTGGATACGATTTCGCACACCTTCCCTCCCCAGGCAGTGCTGGGCAACGTCGCGGTCGTCAGCAATTTTGATCCTCGTTTCAAACGCATGATCGGTGCACGTTACCGCTTCAGCGACTGGACCGTGACAGGTGATGCATTTTCTGTCTCCGTCGATCACAAATTTGGTCCCATCTTATGGTCGCAGTATTCGCTCAGTGATTCGCGCAGCGACGATGGCTTCGTGATGAAGATGACTGCTCTAACAGGTCCACTGGGGGAGCAGGATAACAAAGAAGTGCTACTGTTCATCAAGAAGGGAAACGAATGGAAACCGGCGGGATCGGCTGAACTGGATACTGATGCCTGGACAGCCACATTTCGGATTCCCAACTGGGACGAAAAAGAGGAAACGCCTTTTAAACTGGTCTATCAGGAGAAATTGAAAGATGGTACCGAGATCAATGCAGATCGAACGGGTATCATTCGCGCCAATCCTGTCGGACGTCCGCTCAAACTGGGCGCACTGACCTGCCAGAAAGATTACGGATTCCCGTATGAGCCGGTAGCGAACAATCTGCTGAAAGTCGATCCGGACCTGCTCTATTTCTCAGGCGATCAGTTATATGAAGATCATGGTGGCTTTGGCCTGATCCGTGAACCTGCGGAGCCGGCGATTCTGAATTATCTACGTAAATTCTACATGCATGGCTGGGCCTTTGGTGAAGCGATGCGTGACCGTCCTGTCATCTGTCTGCCCGACGATCATGACGTCTTCCAGGGAAATATCTGGGGGGAAGGCGGGATGAAAATGAAGGAAGGGACCACGTCTTCCAATGGCGGTTATCGGGAACCGGCGCGGATGGTGAATGTCGTTCACAAAACGTGTACCGCCCATCATCCCGATTACGCCGACCCGACGCCCTGCAAGCAGAATATCAGCGTTTACTATGGAGATATGGTTTATGGCGGCGTTGGTTTTGCCATTGTTGCCGACCGGCAGTTTAAGAGTGGCCCTGAACATGTTGAAACAGGCAGCGGCCGGGCCGACCATGTGACCGATGCCAACTTCGATACATCCAAACTGGATAAACCCGACCTGGTACTGCTGGGCGAGCGTCAGGAAAAATTCCTGGAACGCTGGTGCGATGACTGGCGGGGCCACAACCTCAAAGTGCTGTTCAGCCAGACCGTGTTTGCTGGCGTGGCGACCCACCATGGTGGTTACGATGGTTACCTCAAAGCCGACCTCGATTGTGGCAGCTGGCCTCAGACGGCCCGCAACCGGGCTGTGCGTATTATCCGTAAGGGGATGCCGCTGCATATCAACGGCGATCAGCATCTGACCACATTGTCCCAATATGGAGCCGACGAGCAGCGCGACAGCTGCTGGTCTTTCTGTACTCCCGCGATTTCCGCAGGTTACCCCCGCTGGTGGCGTCCAGATGAAGTCGGCATGCAGCATGAGAATCGCCCGAAACATGGTCTGCCCAATACGGGTGAATATGTAGACGGGTTTGGCAACAAGGTGTATGTCTACGCCGTCGGTAATCCGGAACCGGCCAGTGAGAAAAACCGCTACGATCTGGCACATCAGAAAGGCAGCGGCTTTGGTCTGGTGTTGATCGACCCCAAAGAAAAAACGTATACGCTGCACTCCTATCGTTTCCTGGTAGATGCGACCGACGGGAAAGCATCCAATGAATTTCCCGGCTGGCCCGTTACCATTCACCAGAAAGAAAATGGAGGCGAAACCAAACTGATCAGCTGAGACACTTTTTAACGTCAATACATCTGACATACTCCCACCCGCCGGTTTATGGAGACAGTACTATGCTGAGGAACGTTTGCGTCTGTGTACTTTGTGTGTTGACTTTCAGTTCGCTTCTTCAGGCCCAGACGCGCGAAGAAAAAGTGCGTCGGGATCGCGAGAAAGTGGAAGCCTCGGGCTACTGGATCTATAACGATCTGGAACGGGGATTCCAGCAGGCACGTGAGACAAAACGCCCCATGCTGGTTGTCCTGCGGTGTATCCCCTGTGAAGAGTGTGTCAAACTGGATGAGGAGCTGATGGAGAAAGATCCTCAGCTGAAGCCTCTGATGGATCAGTTTGTGCGGGTGCGGCAGATCTCGACTAATGGACTGGACCTGTCCCTGTTTCAATATGACTACGATCAGTCGTTTGCAGTGTTTCTGCTGAATGCAGATCGTACGATTTATGGACGATTTGGTACACGGTCGCACCATACGCTCTGGTCTGAAGATGTGTCGATCGAGGGGCTGGCCAAGGCAATGCAGGGGGCACTGGAACTGCATGCGAAATATGACTCAGTGAAAGGTTCCCTGGCCGCCAAGCAGGGTCCCAAACCTGATGTCCCTTCCCCAGAAAAGTATCCGCTGCTGGAAGGACGTTACCGGTCGCAGATTAACGAGAAAAAAGAAGTTGTCAAAAGCTGCATCCACTGTCATCAGGTCGGGGACGCCCAGCGAGACTTTTATCTACGACAGGGAAAGCCTCTGCCGGAACGAATCCTGTTTCAGTATCCGCATCCTAAAATCCTGGGTCTGATTCTGGACCCGACTGAAAAAGCGACGGTGAAAGAGGTCAAACCGGATTCCATTGCTGCGAAATCGGGATTTCAGCCTGGTGATGAGTTACTGGTGCTGGCTGGTCAACCCTTGCTCTCGATCGCAGACATCCAGTGGATCCTGCATCGCGCAGAGAGCCAGGATGAGTTGACGGCAGAGATCAAACGTGACGGTAACATACAACACCTGACGCTCGACTTACCCAGCGGCTGGAAACGAGCCGATGATTTGTCGTGGCGGGTGAGTAGTTGGCCAATGCGGCGGATGGTGCTGGGAGGGGCGATCCTGGAAGAAACAACTCCCCAAGAACGAACCGCAGCCGGACTGCCTGCGAAGGCACCGATGGCACTGCGAATTCGGGGGCTGGGCAAATATGGTCTGCATGCCACCGCCCGGCGACGGGGCTTTCAGGAGGGAGATATCATCACAGGCTTTGACGGTCAAACCAACCTGGCCCGTGAGACCGATCTGTTAGCCTATGGAGTTAATGCCCATCAACCGGGAGAGACGGTAAACGTCACTGTCTTCCGGGGCGGGAAACAGCTTAAGCTGAGTCTGCCCCGTCAGGAGTGAACGGTTCGCTTAACGCCAGGTGAGTGTCTGGCTCTGGTGATTCCAGGGATGTTGATCGTCGGTAGTACGGGTGGTGAGAGTGATGCCCGTGGGGCTCAGTTTCGCGATCGTCCAGCCGGTCGTGGAAGCTTTGGGATTTCCGACATAAGAGGTCGCTGGAGTATTGATGATGTGAATCCCTTTGTGCTCGGCATTACTGCGATGGTGAATGTGCCCGTGGATGTAAGCTTTGACCTGTTTACGCGGTGCCAGGATTTCCCAGAGTTCGACCGAATCAGTTAAGCCACCCGGGAAGTGATTGGGATCGCCTCCCAGTCGGGGATTATGGTGCGTCATGATGATGGCCGGCTTATCGGCGTGGGCATCGAGGGCTTTCGCCAGCCAGGTTCGTTGTTCAGTGCCCAGTGTTCCCTGAGTGACCATGGTTTTGTGCAGCGAATCGAGCAGAAAGAAGTTTGCGTGCGGTGTCTGTACCACGGAAATATGCTTCGATTTGACCGGCGGTGTTTCTGGCTGTTCTTCCTGCATGACGCTGTAGAACACATCGCGTTCGTCATGGTTCCCCAGGGTCAGATGCATGTCGATTTTTGCCTCCTGCAGGGGGCGAATCAGTTTCGCCAGATGACGGTAATCACCGGGCTGACCATCCCGCAGTGCCAGGTCTCCGTTGATGAGGACGCAGGCGGGCTTCTCTTCAAGATTCACCAGTTCACTCACTACTTTGCGGAGATGAGTGGGTACAGGAGAATTCTCCGGGTGCTTCTCGCCGATATGGGTGTCATTGAGCAGGTAGATGATGTCTGACTGCTGTGAGTCTTTGGCAAAGGCACCAGCAGAATAAGTGAGGAAACCGGCTCCGAGGGTAAACAGGAACTGGCGACGGTTCTGGGCGGGCAGATGCACGGGCATGGGAAATACTCCCTGATAGATCGAGTTTAGAGGCAGGAACGAAGTGGTAGAGCTATTATCCTACTCGACCCCTGAACCAGACGAAACCGAAACCTGAATTAATTTTCCGTGAGTGGTTGGGGAGGCTGTTCCAGAAAATGCAGCGACTCCCGCCCCATCCGCTCGCAGATCCCCAACGCTTCGGAGAAGGGAATGTCGAGTCGTTCGACCCGGTCTGGTGACATGAAAATCACATTCCCCGTCCAGGGATCGGGGGAACCGGGCAGGAAGATGGAAACGAGTGAACCTTCCGTACGTTCGGCTTCGAAAGCCAGCCGGGTGACATCGTCAAAGCGGACCAGAACCGGAATCAACTCCGGTTTATTATGCTCGCCTCCAATACTGCCTTTGAGCTGCTCACGATAGATGGCATATCGGGGGAAGAGAATGATCAGATTCTTTTCCATGAACCTGGACAGTTTTTGTCCGATGGACCAGCGGGCAATCATCCCTGCTAAGAAACACATCAGCACGACAATCGCAATCGACAATGCTAACAAGAGTGCTACGTCAGCAGGTTTGTCAGTGTCGATGTAACTGGAATTGGACAGCACCTTGGCGATCGCCAGCACGATGGGAGCAATCTCCCCCACCAGTATTCCGATGACGATCAGGGGCAACAGAAAGATCAGCCCCCCGATGGCGGTGGTTTTCAGAAAACCAAAACTCTTTTTAACGTGTTTGACATGCTGTTCCATGAAAAGGATCTCGTCTCTGTAGATTCTGCGATGTAACTCAGACTGGGGAATGCTTGATACTTAAGGCTCGATGATTACTCGCGGGAGTGTGCCTGACGTGAGAGCTGTTTGGCAAGTTCATCTCGACGCTGCTGGAGTGCCTGATATTTTTCCGGCTCTGTTTTGATCAGGTTCTGTTTTTCATGGGGATCTGTTTTCAGGTCGAATAGAAATTCTGCCCCCTGGGCGTCCTGCAGGTATTTCCAGTCTCCCTGACGGACAGCGGTCCAGCGGCCTCGATCCAGTTCCTTATGAGGCCCCAACTGCCAATAGAATTCCCGGGAGCCAACTGGTTTCTGTTCTGTCAGTAGTGTCGAAATATCACGACCGTCCAGAGTCAGGCCGCTGGTATCTATATCAGCGAATCGGCAGATGGTGGGGAACAGGTCGAGCGCCCAGGTGACTTCACTGGTTTCAGTTCCCGCTTTAATCTTGCCGGGCCAGCGCATGATAAAGGGCACACGAATGCCCCCTTCAAACAAAGTGGCCTTGCCCCCTCGAAACGGCTGATTACTGCCGCCATAAACGTAGTCGCCACCGTGATCGGTCATGAAAATCACTACTGTATTTTCATCCAAACCGTTATTCTTCAGGGTCGACATGACACGACCGATGCCATCATCGAGGGCGACCGTCATGGCGGCAAATTCGCGGCGGACTTTGTCTTTAATGAAGGAGACCCGTTTCAGGTCATCCCCACGCGGCTGCATGATGTTTACCGGTTCTTGAGCTTTGGGAGACCAGCCTTTGCCGAAGTGAGGCGCATTATACGCCAGGAACAGGAAGAACGGTTTCTCTGCCGTCCGCTGGTCTTTCAGAAAGTGTTCTGCTTCTTCGGTAATCAGATCGGTGGCGTACCCGTTCTCAATCACATGTTGACGATTGTGATACCAGTCAGGAATGTTTCCATAGGTCATTGTGAAGTAATCGATACAACCTCCGGTATGGCCGCGAAAGAGATCAAAACCGTGTGAGACCGGGAGGAAGGATTCGGTGCCGTGCCCCAGATGCCACTTACCGAGCAGGGCGGTCTGGTATCCATTCTGCTGCAGGACTTCTGCGATGGTAGTCTCGCCCGGCTGGATGCCCCGATTCTGATCGACGTCACTCATGAACATCAAAGCGCCGAGCAGTTGATCGCGTGAGCGACTCGGATTGCGTCCCGTCAGCAGTCCAAACCGGGAGGGCGTACAAATTGCGGAGGCAGAGTAGTATTGCCGAAACAGCAGCCCCTCTTTTGCCAGGTGATCGATGTTCGGCGTCGGAATCTCGCTGCCATAACAGCCGACATCATGGATTCCCTGATCATCGGTAAAGATAATCAGAAAGTTCGGCTGCTCGGCTGCAGCTAGAGGCTTTACAAGCGTGATCAGCAACAGAAAGCAGATGAGGTACCAGCGCAGGTGTTGTCGTTGCATCGTATTCTTACCAGAGTGAGTTTATTCGGGCAGCGAAACAGGGAGGGAGATTCTCCCTGTATGATTAACTCACCATTGTATAGAAAAGCCAGGCTCAGGCAATAATGTCCTTGACGACCTTACCCCCTTCGGTACCAGTGAGACGGAATTCCCGTTCCCCCTGCTTGAAGGTAAGCTTATCGTGCTGCAGGCCCATCTGATGCAGAATAGTGGCGTGCAGATCGCGGAAGTGAACTTTCCCTTCGATGGCCCGGGCTCCGGTCGGATCGGTCTTACCGTAGGCCAGTCCCCGTTTGATACCACCGCCGGCCATCCAGAAAGTGAAGCCGCGGGCATTGTGCCCGGTTCCATCCTTCTTGTTTTCCGGGACGAGGCCGGGACGACCAAATTCGCCTCCCCAGACAACGAGCGTTTCTTCCAGCAGACCTCGCTGTTCAAGATCCTCCAGTAAGGCGGCAATCGGTGCATCCGTTGATTCACAGTTGGCGGTCAGATCGGCACGGTGGTTACTGTGTTGATCCCAACTGCCGTGATTGACTTCGATGAAACGGACTCCCGCTTCCGCGAATCGCCGTGCCAGCAGACATTGACGACCGAAGTCGGAATCTCCACAAGCACCGACCACTTTGCCCTGACCCACACGGTAGCGTTCGAGTGTGGACCTGGTTTCGTTACTCAGGTCAAGAAGTTCGGGAGCAGTGACCTGCATCCGGAAACCCAGTTCCATGGACTGAATGACGGCTTCCAGGCGGGAATCGTCTGGACGACGCGTGGCGTGTTCGCGATTCATGGCCTGAACGAAATCGAGCTGACGACGTTTCACGCGGGCAGGCAGGTGATCGCTGGCGATGTTATTGATTGTCGCTTTCGACATATCAGATGTATTCAGGCCAATCGGCGTTCCTTCATAGACCGGCGGGAGAAAGGCACTCGAATAAACCGATGGTTTGCGGGGAAAGAGACTGATGAACCCAGGCACATTCTGATTCTCAGTTCCCAGCCCATATACGATCCAGGAGCCCAGACTGGGGCGGGGTCGCAAGCGGTCGCCGGTATGCAGTTGCAGGAATGACTGGGCGTGATTTGTGATGTCCGCATACATGCCGTTGAGGACACAGAGCTTGTCGGCGTGTTTTGCGGTTTCGGGGAGGAGCTCGGAAATCCAGAGACCGCTTTCACCATGCTGCTTAAAATCGAACACCGATCCAGCGTGCTTCTTTTTGCCGGTCTGCGGTTTATAATCGAATGTATCGAGCTGAGCAGGTCCGCCACTCATGCAGAGAAAGATGACCCGTTTCGCCCGAGCAGGCAGCTGAGGGGGTCGGGGGTTAAGACTGGGCGCCGTCGCAGAACTTGCTGCAAACGAATTCTGCCCGCACAAGGCTGACATGGCCAGATAGCCAAAGCCGCAGGAAGCGGATCGTAACATTTCGCGGCGCGAGATTCCGAGCATGGCAGGATTCCTTGTGTCGTCTTCTTTTCTCTTTTTGGATTTATCTTCTCAGTAGTTAATCAACGTAGCGGAATTCGTTCGTTGTCAGCAGTCCCTGACAGAGTGTGGCCCAGACTGCGACCCGCCGGAGTTCCTCTTGTGAGATTTCCGATGCGAGTGCCTGATCTATATCGTGGATCAATGCCAGAGCCCGCTCGAGTTCTCCGGAATTTGGAACGCGGTTCAAAGCACGACGATAAGCCAGATGAATCCGCCCACTCTCATCGAGTTCGGGATCGGAGAGCACCTCTTTGGCAAACCAGTCTGCCTGCTCGACCAGGAACGGACTGTTGAGCAGGAAGAGGCTCTGTGTCGGCAGTGTGGATTCGTTTCTTCGTCCTACCGGTTTGGTGGAATCAGGAAGATCGAATGCAGAAAGTTCGGGGGGATCTGAATGACGGAGCATGCAGAGGTAGATACTACGATGATTGTGAGGCAGATGCAGATTGCTGACCTTGTTGACCAGTTCGTCGACGTTGGCAATCGCTGATCCAAGTGCAGGTTCCCGATTGAGCTGACCACTGGCTGCCAGAATACTGTCGCGGAGAGATTCCGCATCCAGTCGTCGACGGTTGTGTCGGCAGAGGAGGCGATTCTCTGGATCGGCATCGAGAATTTCTGCATCGCAGAAACTGCTGAGCTGATAGGTATGAGTGAGCACGATCGCGCGAATCAGCTGTTTGACCGACCAGCCTTCCGTGCGAAAGCGGGTCGCCAGGTGATCGAGCAGTTCCGGGTGCGTAGGGCGCTCGCCATAAACGCCGAAGTCATCGGGAGTGCGGACCAGTGCCTGACCAAACAGATGCAGCCAGATGCGGTTGACCATCACGCGTGCTGTCTGGGGATGATCTGCGGAGGTGAGCCACTGGGCCAGTTCCAGCCGACCACTGGATTTATCGGTAATTTCAGGTGACTGATCTACTTTGCAGGCCGAGAGAAAACCCCGGGGAACCTGAGGACCCAGCTTTTTGGATTCCCCTTTAATATTGATTTTACAGTCAACAATTTTTTTCTTTTCGCGGACACCCATCGCCAGAGCGGAACCTGCCGGATAAACGTTTTTAGGCTTCTTTTTGCGGGACTGCGCCCGTTTGTTGACAACCGGTTTCACGCCACTGTCGGGCGGTGCGACATAGTGGGTTTTGGCTTTCAGGATGTGCAGCGGTGTTTCAGGAGCCGTCAAAGGTTGATTGGCGGCATAACCCCACATGGTTTCGGTGCTGAGAAAGATACCGGCCAGGGCATAATAGTCGCTGGCAGGAATCGGATCGTGTTTGTGATCGTGGCAGCGGGCACAGGCGACACTGAGGCCCATGACGCCGGTGCTGATGACATTGATCTGATCATTGACCACATCCATATCAAAGTTGACGTTCATCGCTTTGGCTGGTTTGGCGCCGATGGCCAGAAAGCCTGTTGCGATCAGCAGACGGTCCCGTTCTGCGGGGGTCTCGGCTGAAAGCAGGTCGCCGGCGATCTGTTCGGTGAGAAACTGATCGTAGGGGACATCATTATTGAACGCCTGGATGACATAGTCCCGATAGCGCCAGGCATGGGGGAAGGTTGGATTACGTCCCAAACCATCGTTGCCGTTAGATTCACCATAGCGGGCCACATCGAGCCAGTACCGTCCCCAGCGTTCACCGAAATGAGGTGAAGCCAGCAGTTCATCGACCAGTCGCGCCACCGCCTGTTGTCGATGTTGTTCATACTCGTTCAGAAATGTTTCTACCTGCTCTGCTGTGGGAGGGAGGCCGGTCAGATCAAAGTACAGGCGGCGGACCAGATGTACGGGTGAAGCATCGTGCGTGGGTTGCAGTTTGGCCTGTTCAATGCGTGAAAGAACAAATCGATCCATGGGATCAAAGCACCACTCCTGTTGCTTCACCGACGGTGGTGAAGGGGTCTTCACCGGCTGGAATGACCAGAGTTCCGGGTTCGCTGCCGCGTTTTCAGTATCAGGCTTTCGGGCGACCACCGGTTGTTCGACGCGCGGATCGGGGACACCCATTTCTACCCACTTGATGAAATCCTGGATCACGGCTTCTGACAGCGGCTCATCCGGGGGCATCTCCAGACCGTCATAACGGAGTGCCTGAATCAGCAGGCTCTCATTGGGACGCCCTTCGACAAACGCCGGACCGGATTCTCCTCCGACGCGCATCCCATCGCGGGTATCCATCCGCAGCTTCCCCCCCAGTTCTTCCGACTTTGAGGAATGGCAGGAATAACATTTTTTGACCAGGACGGGCCGAATTTTATTTTCGAAGAAGGCGCGTTCCTGTGGATGCATGTTTTTGGAGGGCTTGTTCGCACTCCAGACAGGGATCGCGGGACAGAAAGCGATCGCAAGGATCCAATAGACGGCAGTGAGCGGGGTGAGCAACTTACGCATGGCCGACGAATTCTAATCAGGTGGGAAAAGTCATACGCGACCAGGCGCGTACAGGCAAGATTAGTGAACAAGCTTAAATCATACTTTGTTGATGCGTTTAAGTCAACAACCTTAAATATATCTTCGTCCTGTTTGAGAACGATGCCCACCATTTTTAAAAGGGGAACACTGATCGTTACAGTCTATCTGATTGATGTGACCCGTGGTTTTGCTACGATGAGCGGCTGAACGGCCCTGAAATTGAGATTCAACAGAGAGTAAACCCTTTGCAGAATGAATTTGATGTTGTGATCGTCGGAGGTGGTGGCAGTGGACTGGCTGCTGCTGCGCGGGCTTTGGAATTCGGTGCGCGGGTACTTGTACTGGAGAAGCAGTCGCAGCTGGGTGGTACCACGGGGATGGCCATCGGTTCGTTTACTGGTAATGGCACCAGCCTGCAACGAGCTGCGGGGATTGAAGACAATCCCGATGATCATGAAACCGACGCTGGTCTGTTTGCGGCACCTGAAATTGAAGCACAAAATGATTCCGAGTTGCGACGATTCTTTCTGGGACAAACGGCAGAGACCCTGGAGTGGCTGCGTGATCTGGGGCTGCATTTTCATGGCCCGAACCCCGAGCCTCCCAACCGTGTGCCGCGCATGCATAATATTGTCCCGAATGCGAAGGCCTACATTGCCGCTTTCCAGGCACAAATTCTCAAACGACAGGGAACGATTGTCTGCAATGCACCGGTGGTGGAACTGGTTCGAGAAGCGGGGCGAGTGACGGGAGTCGTCGCAGAGATCCAGGGGGAACGGCGGACAATTCAGGCACGTCGGGGTGTGGTTTTAGCCGCGGGCGATTATGCGAATGCCCCGGAGATCATCGGGCGATTCAAGGGAGATCGTTTTCGCTCGATCGAAGGGGTAAATCCCAAAGCATGTGGCGATGGTCATCTGCTGGCAGAACAGACGGGTGCGCAACTGTTGAACATGGAGATCACCTATGGCCCGGAACTCCGTTTTGTGCCGCCCCCGGGTGATCCGTTTGAACAACTGCTGCCGACCAGCGGATTTCTGGCGCAAATGATGGGGCGGCTGGTGCCTTATCTGCCTCAATTTCTGATCAACTGGCGAATCAAGCGACTACTGTTGACGTGGCAGCATCCGGAAAATGCACTGTTTGACGATGGTGCGATCCTCGTGAATGCAGCTGGGCAGCGTTTCTGTAACGAGCGAGTTTCTCCGGAGCGGGAGATTACGATTTCGGAACAGCAGAATAAAGCGGCTTATATTCTGTTGGATGAACGCATCGCTGCCCGTTACAGCGAGTGGCCGCATTTTATTTCGACAGCGCCCAAGATCGCCTATGCGTACGTGGAAGATTATCTGAAACTGCGTCCCGATGTGAGTACCGCTGCAGGTTCACTGGAAGAACTCGCGAAGCAACGCCAGTTGAATCCAACCCACTTACAGGACACCGTCGCCCGATTCAATGCGTACGCTACAGGCCAGCAGGCAGACCCGTTTGGGAGGACCGGTGATACTGAACCGCTGGCCGGAAATCGCTGGGTTTTGCTGGGACCGGCGAAGGCCTACTTCACCACAACGGAAGGGGGCGTAGCGATCAACCACGGACTGCAGGCGCTAGACGAGCATGGTGATCCGATTCCCGGCTTATACGCGATTGGCTGTAACGGCATGGGAGGACAGGTGCTGTGGGGACATGGACTACACATCGCCTGGGCACTTACCAGCGGTCGCCTGGTCGGAGAAATCCTGGGGAAATCAAACAACCAGTGACCGATGCTCCTCGTATTGCTGCTGCCGTGCGCTTATGCGGTCGCAGGTTTTCGCTTCACGTCATACAAATCAAAACCGTCCAGATGCCAGAATTTTTCGAGGCCGATTTCATCGTAGAGATCAATTTCAGATTCAAACAGTGGATAGAGCCCCTGTAGATGAATCGTTCGATCGGGCAGTTCGAATGTGGCTTCTTCCTGACTCAGAAACGAAGGAGCGAATACCAGATAGGCACTCATCTCACTTTCTTCGGAGATCGGATCGTCGATCTGAAAAATGTCACCATAAGAAAATCGTTTTTCGTTGAAGAACGCGGAGGCGAAGAACCCGGCGGCGAAGCCCCAGCTCTGGTCCTTTGTATCCAGAGAAACAATCAATTCCGGCTTGGATCCTTCTTCCCAGTCCGGATGGGAGGCCTGTGAGAGACCGCAGGTAACCGCAGTCAGGGTTCCCTCTTCAGGCAGGTTCTCAAAGTAGATCACTTTGATCTCGGGCTGGTCGTCATTAGCTTGAACTTCAACGATACCATCAATTTCTCCAAAGCGTTCTTCTAATGCCTTGAGCCAGTTAGTTTCGAATGTGTCCACTTATTAATTGATCCTTGCGAGCGAGTAGTGATGGTGTTGTAGTCAGTTCAACTGGCCGGGTTATCTGATCCTGGAATGACCTGAGTCAGATCTTTACCGAGAATCGAGGGGCACCAGTAGCGTTCAATATGTTCGATGATCATTTCGGTCCCCCGGGTATGGCTGACGTACGGTTTGTCGCGGGGATCATAAAGGGCATCGGTCAGGTCACGACAGAGGACCACGTTTTTGTTGAGGTAACGCATCTGTCTGATCCCGAACGGTCGTCCCAGCACGCACATATTTGTATGCACGCCCATCAGCACGATATTTTTCCGCTGTTCCTGTTCCAGGAAGTTATAGATTTCCTGGCCGTTAGCGCTGATGACATCGTAGCCGATGATTTTGATCGCCGGATGTTCGTGTCGATCGTGATTGGGTTGATAGGTCGGAAAAGGATCATCACAGCCCCGGATGGGACCATCGGTGCGTTTGACGGTATCGTCTACGGGGAGTGGTCCTTCTTTTTCCGGATTCAGATAACACCAGCCCTGGATTTTGACGGGAGGTTGGGCCGGTTTGGCTTCTTTGATTCGTTTACGGTAAGGCGTGTCTTCGTACAGCTGGATTCCCCCGCTGGGTGCATGAATAATCGCGACGCCCCGATCGCGGGCTTTCGATATCACCTCATTCATCCGGGGAGCCATCCTTCCGACCCGATGTGCGGCCAGCTTACAAGGATGATCGGCCCACATGTCGCAGATAATGATGGCGGTTTCGGAAGCCTTCCATTCAGCGGTTTCCATCTGAGCGGGAGCGGATTCCTCTTTCCCCCGTTTTCTCAATTCGACGGACAATACTCCCGGTACTGGCGGAATCTGGCGGGCTGCCTCAGTCGTCTCTTCCGCGAGCAAACCGGCCAGGGAAGGAGTCAGCGCACCGGCCAGGCTCCCCTGCAGAATTGATTGCAGGAACTGACGTCGCGAGCGGGGATTGGGATGTAACATCATGCCTCTTACCTCTGTTCGGGGAAGTGAATACCGCTCACATTGTGCAGGGGCTGTCTGCACAATTCAATCGGAATTGATTTATTAATTCCAGATGAGCGTTCCTTCGTTTTAAAGACAGGCTTTCCTTTGCTCTGTCTGCCATTCATAATAGAACAAGCTAACAAAAATCGCTCCTCTCCAGTGACGAAATTTCAGGATTTGAAAATATGCGCAATCAAATCGGATGGATGCTGCTACTCAGCATCCTCCTGCTGTCTGTCCCTGCAATCGATGCGGCAGAGCAAGATCAGAGTTCCTCAAAACAGCTGATTTTGCAGGAAGCAGATCGCATTGTCTTTATCGGCAATACGTTCGCCGACCAGCTGCGGTTATATAACTACCTGGAAACGCTGCTGACGGCACAAGCACCGGTCAGCAAGCTCAGCTTTCGCAATCTGGCCTGGTCGGGTGACACGCTGACGTTACAGCCTCGTCCATTGAATTTTGGTTCGCTGGACGACCATCTCACCGCAGAGAAAGCGGATGTGATTATCGCCTGTTTCGGCATGAATGAATCGTTCGCCGGTCCGAGCGAGGTGAAAGCGTATCGCGAACACTGGGAACAGTTCCTCAAGCATCTGAAGTCCAAGAAGTATAATGGTTCGACTGCGCCGCGGGTGGTGATCCTCTCTCCTATCGCTCATGAAAATATGGGATCACCACTGCCTGATCCTGCAGACCATAACCAAAGTCTGGCTGAATATACAAAAACAATGCAGTCCGTAGCGGAAGAGCACCAGTTGCCTTTCGTCGACCTGTATCATGCGACTTCCAGGCTGATGGAAGCCAATCCTTCGCAGAAGCTGACTCATAACGGCATCCACCTCAACCAATACGGCTACTGGGCAGTGAGTCAGCTGATTGCAGATAGCTTGCTGGCGAAGGAGGTCACAAGTCCTCAACTGGTGATCGATTTGAAATCTCAGAAGATCGAAACGACCAATGCAGAGGTCACACAGCAGAAGCTCAAGTCGGGCCAGATTGAATTCATCGTCAAGCCGCTGCTCCTGCCGATCCCTGTACCGCCGGAAGGAGCGATCGCGGACAGCGATCTGCTGGCCCGCCAACCTCGCCTGAGCGTTAAACAATTACCCGAGGGTAATTATCGACTGGTGGTCGGCGGAACTGTGATTGTGACGGGTAGTGCAAGCGACTGGGACCGGGGCATTGTGTTGCTGAACCTGCCGTCCCAGGTGCAGGTGGCTGAGCTTCGTTCTACTATTAACCGTAAGAATGAGCTCTTCTTTTATGTGTATCGTGCACACAACGCCGAATATATCTTCGGTCGCCGCACAAAGCCGTTCGGTGCCGTCTCATTTCCACCTGAGATGGAAACATTCGACGAACTGATCCAGTCTCGCGAGAAAACGATCCAGCAACAGACCCGACCCATCGAAGCTGCAAAATGGGAACTGATTCGAGTCGACTGATTGCCGATCGACCTGACAAGACTTCCCCATCATTACTGAAACTTTTCTTTTCAATATATAGAGTAACTCATGCGAAACTCAACTATTCCAGCCCGCTTCTGTCTGGGACTGATTCTGACTTCGATTTTCTTTGTGATGGCAAAACCAGTCATCGCTGCGGAGCAGAAACCGGAGCAACCCCACGTAGTGTTTGTGGTGGGGACAACCCATTATGCACCACAGAAAACGCTGCCCGCATTCGCCAAGCGGCTGGAGCAGTATGGTTTCAAGACGACCGTGGTGCTGCCTGACGGTGATCCCGAACGAAATCAGAAAGGACTTCCGGGGCTGGAAGTACTGGAAGAGGCGGATCTGGCTGTGTTTTTCATGCGGTTTCTGCAACTGCCGCCGCGGCAGTTTGCACACATTCAGAACTACATCAAATCCGGAAAACCTGTGATCGGTCTGCGAACGAGCACGCACGCTTTCGATTACGAAAAAGGGCATCCCCTGGAGGAATGGAACCGGGGATTCGGCAAACGCGTTTTAGGCTCCGAATATTTTTTTCATCTCACAGGTGAAACAGTTGTGGAGCATGTGCTGGAACATCGCAATCATAATATTCTGAACGGAGTGGCAGCGAAATTTCTGGCCCCAGGTGTCCTCTATCAGGCGAATATTCCTGCAGATGCCACACCGCTCTTGACCGGTACAGGAAACTCCAAACGTAAAGGGATCTTCAAAAACCAGTTTGGCACTTATGAACTGACGGGCGAGATGAGCTGGCCGGTTGCCTGGACGTGGAAGAATGAATGGGACAGTCGTGTCTTTACCACCACGCTGGGACATGAAGATTCATTTCGGCTGGATGCTTTTAATCGCCTGCTGATCAACGCCGTACACTGGTGCCTGGAATTGCCTGTAGGCACGACTCCGGAAAAACTGGCGGTTGCGAATTCCGCTCCTAATCTGAAACGACCATTCGAACTGACGCAGGACCACTCTCCCGAAACAGAACGCAAGACGTTCCAGTTGCTGCCTGGCTACGAGGTGAACCTGTTCGCCGCCGAACCGATGCTGGTCAATCCGATTCACATGACCTGGGATCCCCAGGGACGACTGTGGGTGATCTGTTCTACCTCGTACCCACAGGTTTCTCCGGGTGAAAAACCGAACGATCAGATTGTGATTCTGGAAGACACCGACAACGATGGACAGGCAGATAAATCAACGGTGTTTGCCGATGGGCTCTATGTGCCGACCGGACTGGAACTGGGTGACGGGGGCGTTTATGTGGCTAATGCGCCGGACCTTCTGTTTCTGAAAGACACGAATGGAGACGGGAAAGCCGATCATCGGGAAGTGGTTCTGACCGGATTTGCCACGGAAGACAACCACCATTCCATCAGTGCCTGGCGATGGGGACCGGGGGGCTGGCTCTACTTCCAGGAGGGAACTTTCATGCATACCCAGGTGGAGACACCGTACGGCACGGTCCGCCTGGAAAATGGAGGCGTGTTTCAATTCCAGCCACGCACTCTGAAACTGAATGTCTTTGCGGATTATCGTGCTTCAAATCCCTGGGGGCACATGTTCGATGACTGGGGGCAGTCATTTGTGATCGACAACCCGCGCATCTATTTCAGTGCACCACTGACCGCGAACAGTCGCGCCAAGCTGGGTTACGATGCCAGCGGCGAAGGAACGAAGCAGTGTGGCGGTGAATTCGTAGCCAGCCGACATTTTCCCCCGGAAGTCCAGGGAGAGATCTGGACCAATCAGTATAAAACACACGCGGTGGCACGCTATGAAGTCACCGATGATGGAGCCGGTTATTCGGTCAAAGGGCTGGAGCCTTTACTACAGTCGAGCAGTTCTTACTTCCGCCCCGTCGATCTGAAGATGGGACCGGATGGAGCGGCTTATGTGCTGGACTGGTACAATCCGCTGATTGGTCACATGCAGCACAGCTTTCGCGATGAACGACGCGATACGACACATGGTCGTGTCTGGCGGGTGACCTATAAGGGACGTCCCCTGGTTGAGCGTCCTCAACTGACTGACGTCCCCCTGAAAGATGTGGTGAACCACCTGAGAGATCCGGAGAGCTTCACGCGTCAACAGGTCAGGCGTGTCCTCTATGATGCGGACCAGCAACAGGCGATAAAAGCCCTGGATGACTGGCTGTTGACACTGGCTCCTGAGGAACCGAACTTCGATCATCATAAACTGGAAGTGCTCTGGTGCTATCAGACCATTGGGGTCGTAAATGAAAAACTGTTGCGAGAGGTACTGGAGGCTCAGGATCCACGTGCCCGGGCCGCTGCACTGCGGGTGCTGCGTTACTGGCATGCCCAGGTAAAAAATCCACTTGAACTACTGGAAACTGCAATTCATGACACACATCCCCGTGTCCGCCTGGAAGCGATTCTGACCGCAGGATATATTCCCGATCCCCGTTCGGTCACGATCGTGGTCAAGGCCATCGATGCCCCCATGGATCGCTATCTGGAACACGCGTTGAAGTTAACGATCGACGGGTTACAGGATCACTGGGTCAAAGCGCAGCAGGCTGGTAAGGTTCAGTTCGATAAGCCGTCACATAAAAATTACGCCCTGGCGAATCTGCTGTCGAATGAATCCATTGATGTGATTATTGATCTGCTCAATGCAGGCAGTATAGATGCTGATCTGCTGAAAGGGCCCGCGCAGGTTGTTTCGGAGAAAGCCAATGCCAATCAACTGGAACCGCTGGTGCTGAGCCTGGTGGAAGTCACACGTGAATATAAAACACAGGGTGGCAAAGGCATCTCTCCCGAGGCACTCAGTATTTTACTGGATGCGATGGACCGGGCTGCACGGGAACGGGGTGTCGTCCCGGAAGGTAACATCGGTTCGATGCTCAGTCGCTCTGCGGTGGTACCAGGCGTGCCTGTGCAAAAATCAGTAGCCCGACTGATTGGTTCCTGGAAACTGACGCGCGAAGGCAGACGCCTGCAGCGAAATCTGAATGCCGCAGATACTGACTCTGAAGTCAAACAATTGTCAGCAGAATCGCTGGGAATGCTGGGGGATGCAGGTTCGATCAAGTATCTGAAGGGGCTCGCGAATTCCGGGAAACCTGTCAACCAGCGTTTTCTGGGCGTCTATGGTCTGGCGGCACATGACCTCAAAGAGGCAGCCCGTCTGACACCAGGCATTCTTAGCCAGGATCCCGAAGACTCTGATCCCGCCTGGTTCCTGACGGCATTCACGAAACGAAAAGGGGGCCCTGAGGTTCTGGCAGAGGAGCTGAAATCGGCAAAGTTGAATACTCAAATGGCGGCCCGTATTCGCCAACATCTGATCGAGACCGGCGAAACGAATCAGGCTTTGATCGATGCTTTTGGCGGGGGAGTGATGCAGGATTCTCTGGAAGCGCAGCTACTCAAAGAGAATGTACTCGATCTGGCCAGTGAAGCCCGCGAGCAGGGGGACGCCGCCCGGGGTGAGTTGATCTTCCGCAGGGCCGAGCTGGCCTGCATGAAGTGCCACAGTATTTCCAATGCAGGACCTGTACTGGGACCGGATCTGGCAGCCATCGGTTCGAGTTCGCCGCCGGACTATATTGTCGACTCATTTCTGCGTCCATCCAAAGTGATTAAGGAATTCTACGAGAGCATCATGGTGGTCACCGATGAAGGTCGCGTGATTAATGGAATTCTGGTGGTACAGGACGATTCCAAGGTGGTACTCAAAGACGCAGCCCAGCAGGGGAAGCAGGTCACGATCCTCGCAGATCAGATTGAATTTACGAAGAAGCTGCCTTCACTGATGCCTCAGGGACTGGCTAGTAAACTGAAAAGCCGCCAGGAATTTCTGGACCTGGTCAAATTTGTTACTGAGCTCGGACGTCCCGGTCCGTACGCGACGAGTGCAGCACAGGTGGTGCGTCGCTGGCGTCTGCAGGGTGCAGATGCGGCTATGACAGTAGAGAATTCTGCCCAGATTAAAACACTGGCTGATTCGGGAAATGCAGCTTACAGCATGGTGAATGGAACGCTGCCTGCGGCTGATCTGAATCTGCAAAAGCCCGTCACACGAGCCATGGCTCTGGTCGATGTGACTCAAGCCGGGAACGTGCAGTTAAAACTGAATTCCGCGAAAGGGGTCAAGCTGTGGCTGAATGAGACCCCGGTCCCTGTATCTGAAATGACAACACTGGTTCTCCCTTCCGGACGGAGTCAGATGACGTTCGAGATCGACCGCGATGCGCGGGGAGACACTGGTCTGCGGGCAGAGTTTCTCAAAGCGGAAGAGAAGCCCCAGGGCCGCTTTAAAGTAGTCGGCGGTCCCTGAGGCTCGACTGTTAGATTAGATACAGGATCAATCCTGTTGAGCTGTCGTGCGTTTGATCCAGGCACCACAGAGATCGGGCCAGTTGGAGACCGGATTGTCTGAAGGTCGCAGACCGTAGCCGTGTCCCCCTTTGGCAAAGAGGTGCAGCTCGGCGTCGACTTTGGCATCTTTCAGGTCACGCGTGTAATTGAATGCACTGTCGACGAGGCGTCGGTCATCGAGAGTCTGGACGATGAATGCAGGGGGAGTCTGGTCGGTCACTTTGATCTCGGGAGCAGACTTACGTTTGTCGTCTTCCTGATAGATGTAAGCCGGATAAATCAGAACGGTAAAATCGGGACGACAGCTGAGTTTATCGGCTGCATCAATGGGTTCATATTTCCGCTTCTCATAGTTGGTCGACAGGTTCGCTGCCAGGTGTCCGCCGGCGGAGAAGCCGAGTACACCAATCTGCTGCGGGTTAATCCCCCACTCCTGTGCTTTACTGCGTACGAGTCCCAACGCACGCTGGGCATCTTTCAGGGCCTGTTCACGCTGATTACCGGGAACCGTGTATTTAAGGACCACTGCATGAATGCCGATGGAATTGAGCCATTCCGCGATTTCCGTTCCTTCCAGATCGTAAGCCAGAATGTTGTAGCCACCTCCCGGAAAAATAACGACGGCGGGGGCGTTGGGCTTGGCATTTTTGGCTTTGTAAAATTCAATTGCCGGCCGGTTCACTTTTGTAATGCGAATGATATTGCTGTATTTGACTTCGTCATCGCTCTTATCCAGCAGAGGACGATCAGGCCAGACTGCGATTTGTGCATCTGGTTTGGGAGTTTCAATGGGCGCTGCGGCCAAGGAGCAGAACAGAAAGGCAGACAGTAGAAAATATTTCACGGTTGAGATCTCCTGTAGGAATCAACTTTTGTTGGAATCAGATATGGACTCAGAATTCACTATCATAACGGTCCCCCATTAACGGGTGTAGCAGGGCAGATTCATTTTTCTTGCGAAATACATGTAAGTGTTGATTTGTAAAGAAATTTCAAATACCACTTGCAATTTGAAAAAATCCGGCAACACTGAGCTTCAGCTGACGCCATCTGTTTCAATTGTTCATTTCACGACTCCGCTCCGTCATGAAAAAGCTAACCCGCCCCCGTCTGACCACTGCATTACTGATTGTAATTGCCATCCTGATCGGAGGTCTCGTGGGCGTCGGCACATTCACATTCGGCTACGCACAAGGTTCCTCTTATCTCAAAGCCGATTCCCAGTCTTGTGCGAACTGTCATGTAATGCAGGGGCACTTTGATGCCTGGCTGAAATCATCGCATGGGAAATTCGCGGGCTGCAATGATTGTCACGCACCGCACGACGGTGTTGCCTCGAAGTATTACTGCAAGGCTCGGAACGGCTTTTTCCATTCGCTGGCGTTCACAACGGGTGACTTCGAAGAGAACCTGAGAATTACCGATTACAACCGACGTGTCACTGAGCAAGCCTGTCGGAACTGCCATCAGGATCTTGTGCACCAGATCGACATCAACGCGATTGGCGAATTACAAAACGGCAAAACCGAGCGACTGGAATCCAATGCATGTATTCGCTGTCATTCCAGTGTGGGGCACGATACCTGAGTCAAATCTGATTTGAGATCCCGATTACGTGGAACCGTATTATGAATAAGTCTACCAGACAAATCTCCCTGTCCACTCTGTTACTGGTGGCGGTCATCTCGGCAGCCCTCTGTTTTGGAGTGGTGGCTTTGCTGACGAATATTTTCGAACGTAAGCAGGAGGCCCGTACGACGGTCATGCGGGTGGTTGAGATCGATGACAATACCACTGATCCCGCAGTCTGGGGAAAGAACTTTCCGCTGCAATACGATGATTATCTGAAAACAGCCGACATGGTGCAGACAACTTACGGCGGGAGTGAGGCGATTCCCCAGGCACCGACCGATGCTGACCCGCGCGACTTTGTTTCACGGAGTAAACTGGAACGCATTCCTCAACTGAAACAGATGTGGGCCGGGTATGCCTTTTCGAAAGATTATCGCGAAAAACGCGGCCATGCCTTTATGCTGACCGATCAGCTTTATACCGAACGCCAGAAAGTAGGGCAGCCCGGGACCTGCATCCACTGTCACGCTTCCACATACGTCCCGATGAAGGAACTCGGTGATGGGGACATCATGGCAGGTTTTGAAAAACTCAATACCATGCCTTACATGCAGGCCAAAGATCATGTGAAGCATCCCGTCGCCTGTATCGACTGTCACGAACCGGAGACGATGGCACTGCGAATCACCCGACCCGCGTTCATGGAAGGCATCGCAGCCTATAAGGCCTCGCAGGGAATCGAAGACTATGACGTCAATCGTGACGCCACGCGGCAGGAAATGCGGTCTTATATCTGTGGACAATGTCACGTGGAATACTATTTCAAAGGGGATAAAAAACGGCTGACCTATCCCTGGGCGAAAGGCCTCACGGTCGATGCCGCTTACGAGTATTACGAAGAAGAAAACTTCAAAGACTGGACGCACGCGGAAACAGAAGCGCCGATGCTGAAAGCTCAGCATCCGGAATTCGAGCTCTGGTCACAAGGCATTCATGCGCGGGCCGGTGTCAGTTGCGCGGATTGTCATATGGCGTATAAACGGGTGGGAGCGATGAAGATCAGCGATCATCATATCCGCAGTCCGTTACTGAATGTGAATGCTTCCTGTGGCACCTGTCATAAAGCAGACGACAAAGAGCTGATTGCCCGCACGGAAATGATTCAGGCCCGTCATCAGAAACTGGTGGAGGTTGCCCTGGACAGTGTGATCGATCTGGTCAATGACATTAACGCTGCGAAGAAGAAAGGAATCTCTGCTGAGAAACTCAAGGAGGCCCAGCAATGGCAACGCAAAGCCACCTTCTATGTCGACTATGTCGAAGCCGAAAATTCCTCTGGTTTCCATGCAGGTCAGGAGGCAGCCCGGATTCTGGGCGAGTCGATCAACTACTCCCGCAAAGGACAGAATGTGCTGCATCAGGCCGCACAGGACTGAATCACATTTCTAAATCTTATTTATCAAAATCGCACAACGCATGTTGATTGGCTGATATGTGCCGGGTACTATCAAAAGTATCTATCACTCCGCGATCAGCCCCGGCTCAGATCGCACCAGCCCTCACCTGATACCAGGAAACGATCAGCATGTATCGACTCTCGCTCTGCCTCGTGCTTGTTTTCATGCTTTCTCCACTGGCTGCCGCTGGTGAATCCGCAACTCAGAGGACTCTGGAATGGAAGGCGGGGGCCGCTTCCGCAAAGATCACGCCTGAAAAACCTTTAAAGATGGCGGGCTATGCGGGACGGAAAGAACCGGCTGAAGGCACCGAACAGGACCTGTATGCGAAAGCCCTCGCGGTAGAGGATCAGCAGGGGAATCGGGTGGTCTTTCTGACACTCGACCTGATCGGTGTGATCGATCGCCTGAGAAGTGATGTGACCAGCCAGGTGCAGGAGAAATATAAACTCAATCCTGCTGCGCTACTCATGAATGCTTCTCATACGCACTGCGGTCCGGCCTATGGTCGCGATGACGCAGAGGAATATTACAACCAGCTATCTGCGACTCTGGTGAAAACCATTGGACAGGCGATTGAAAAACTGCAACCGGCACAACTCAGCTGGTCTGCGGCCCGCTGTTCTGTCGCTATGAACCGCCGCACGCCAACCGCGACCGGCTATCGGAATCATCCCAATCCCGATGGTCGCGTGGACCATCAGGTCCCCGTTCTGCGAGTCGATGATGCCGAGGGGAATCTGAAAGCGGTCATGTTCGGTTATGCCTGTCACAATACGACGATGGGCTTCCGCAAATGGCTGGGAGACTATGCCGGTTTCGCGCAGGAATATTTTGAGAAAGACCACCCCGGCGTTACAGCCCTGTTTATGATGGGCTGCGGCGGTGACCAGAATCCTTATCCTCGCAGTGAACTGCACTATGCTCATAAACATGGACGCTCACTGGCAACCGCGGTCGAAGCGGCCCTGGAAGTCAACCAGCGGAGTCTGCTGCATCAGCACAAGTTGCATGGTCCGCTGAAAGCAGCTTACGGCACCGTCGAACTGGAGTACCTGCCTGAGAAGAAGCGGGAGCCCTGGGACTACCCGGTACAGGTGATTCAGTTTGGGAAGGATTTGACTCTGGTGGCATTGGGTACGGAGGTCGTCGTCGACTATGCCCTGCGTATCAAACAGGAACTGTATGAGGAAGAGGGCCCCGCGGTCTGGGTCGCCGGTTATTCAAACGTTTATTCCGGCTACATTCCCAGCAAACGAGTGTTACTGGAAGGGGGTTATGAAGCGAGTCGTCCCTATAAGCCCGATGTGGAAGAACGCATCATCGGAAAGGTACTCGAACTCAACGAAAGCCTGTCTACCCAGGAATCAAAGTAAACCGACATCGGTCAATTCCTTCGGGAGAGAACTGCATGTACCCAGCCTGCAGAACAATTTCACAGAGAGTCGCGATACTCAGTCTGATACTGTTGTCGCTGACCGTCACCAGTCTTGTACAGGCCGAGAAGCCTGCTCCCGGTCTGGAACTGTTCGAGAATAAAATCCGACCGGTGCTGATCGAGCATTGTTACGAATGTCATTCTGCAGCAACCACCGACATCAAAGGGGGACTGCGAGTTGACAGTCGTGAGGCGATTCGCAGTGGGGGAGAATCGGGCGCTGCAGTGGTTCCGCATCAGACCGGGCAAAGCCTGTTACTCGATGCGCTCCGACACGATTCATTTGAGATGCCGCCGGGTAAGAAGCTACCTGATGAGGTCATTGCCGACTTTGTCAAGTGGGTGGAGCTGGGCGCACCAGACTCCCGCGATCAACCGCCGAGCGTCGATGAAGCCGCCTCGCTCTCCTGGAAAGCGATCTTCGAAAAACGACGTCAGTGGTGGAGTCTGCAACCACTGCAGAAGGTCACGCCACCCATCGTGACGAACAACGACTGGTCTGAACGACCCGTGGATCGTTTTCTGTTAGAGAAGTTGCAGCAATCTCATTTACAACCCGCCAAAACTGCGAGTCCACGAACTCTCATCAGGCGACTTTCGTTCGTATTAACGGGACTGCCTCCCACACCTGAAGAAGTCGAAGAGTTCGTCTCAGCAGCAAAACAGGATCGTCAGGCTGCCTACGAGCGACTGGTAGACCGGCTACTGGCATCGCCTCATTATGGGGAGCGGTTTGCCCGGCACTGGATGGACGTCGTGCGATACACGGACACCTATGGTTACGAATGGGATAACCCCGCCAAGGGTTCCTGGGAGTATCGCGATTATCTGATTCGCGCATTCAACCAGGATGTAGGCTTTGATCAACTGGTGCGTGAGCAGATCGCAGGCGACCTGTTACCCGAACCACGGATTAACCGGCAGAGCGGGTTTCAAGAAAGCCTGATCGGCCCGATGTTCTACCATATGGGCGAACATCGTCACGGCGACAGCATCAATTTTAACGGCATTCACCAGGAGATGGTCAACAATAAGATAGATGCCTTCTCGAAAGCGTTTCTGGCGAGCACCGTTGCCTGCGCCCGCTGTCACGATCATAAGCTGGATGCCATATCCCAACGAGACTATTATGCGATGGCAGCGGTCTTCATGACACCCCGCTGGACGTCACGTGTGATTGATGCCCCGGGTAAACAGGATGTACTGATCGGACAGTTGTTAAAACTGCGAAATGAAATCCAACAGGAATTAAAACTGGTCTGGAGTCAGCAGGCCGAGCAGTTCACCTCCGAACTTGCGACTGCCCTCGATCCCTCTGCTGAAGACTCCCGTTCCCGCATCTGGCGCGAAGCGTTAGGGTTGACTACAGAAAAAAAACAGAAGTCCGTCAAATTAAAAGCAGGGGACATCGCGTGGCCGGCTAATCAACTGTTGAAATTATCCACGCCAGCTGAAATCAAAACAAACTGGGAGCAGCTGCAGGTAGCCTGGCGCACTGCCAGCGAAACACATCGTCGACAGAACAAAGAGCGATTTAAGGTACTGACGGACTTCTCAAAATCCGGTTTTCCTGAAGGCTGGCAGGTCGAAGGAGACGGTATTCGCTTTGGATATGTTACAGAGGGAACTCCTTTAGTCTCTCTGCAGGGAGAGCAACTGATTCAGCAACTGTTGCCCCGCGGATATCACACACATGCACTTTCTTCTAAATTACCGGGAGCGATCCGACCACCGTCTGAGCGAAAGCTACCAGGAAAGATGGTCAGCCTGAATGTGGCTGGCGGTGAGTGGAGCGGTTTTCTCCGCACACCTGACAATGCGTTTCAAACTGAGAATGTGATCTTTTTTGATCGAAGCGAGCCAGCCTGGCAGACCTTTGCTGATCGTCCGCTGGTCAACGGCATCCAGCGAATGATGTTTGAAATCGCAACCAGCGATCTGAATCCCGATTTCCCACCCCGGACCGGAAAAACCCGGGCCGGCGGCAAGCTGCTGCCTGCGGAGGATTTTGGTTTTGATAAACGGAGCTGGTTCAGTGTGACAAAAATTGTCAGCCATGATCAACCAGGAACGCCCGCGGATGAACAGGCCCACTTCTCTACCTTATATGACCAGACCGTTCCAGATAATCAGACCGAGGCCAGCCAGCGGATCGCAGCCTGGTTGACCGGAAGCGTGAAGCGCTGGTGTCAGGATCAACCGAATGCTGGTGATGTCACGTTGATCAACTGGCTGCTGAAAAACCGGCTGCTGGATAATCATGCTGACGCGGGTTCGCGTCTCAAGCAACTGGTCACCGAGTACCGCCAGATAGAGTCGCAAATCCAGTTTGCTCACACAGCTAACAGTATGGATGAACGTGGTTTGACAGAGGTTTCTTATCCCCTCAATATCCGGGGGAATGTTGATGATCCCGGAAAACTGATTCCGCCTGACTTTCTGGAAGTCTTTGCCGGACGGCATCAGGTTCCTCAGAGCCCGGGCAGTGGTCGACTGGAACTGTCAGAGTACCTGATCAGCCCGGAACATCCTCTGACCGCGCGAGTCTATGTGAACCGGGTCTGGCAGTGGGTCTTTGGTGAGGGACTTGTACGAACCCCCAATGACTTCGGGCACCTGGGTGAGCAACCCACGCATCCGGAACTGCTGGACTACCTGGCGCAGGAATTCATGGCAGACGGCTGGTCAACCAGACGCCTGGTACGCCGACTGGTACTGACGCAGGCATTTCAACAGTCGGGAACCGTGTCTGAACTGTCCAAAGACATTGATGCAGACAACCATTTATGGCATCACTACCCGACCCGTAGACTGGAAGCCGAGGCGATTCGCGATTCGCTGCTGACGGTGTCTGGTAGTCTGGACCGTCGGTTGTATGGTCGTCCGATTGAAGTTCCCCGATCCAAACCCGATCCTGCGAAACGACTGTTCGATGGTCCCCTGGATGGTGCAGGGCGGCGCTCGATTTATCTGCGGATGTCGATCATGGATCCTCCCCGGTTTCTGGTTGGCTTTAATCTGCCGGATTTAAAACTCCCCACCGGCAAACGAGATGTCACTAATGTGCCCAACCAGGCCTTGATCCTGATGAACGATCCATTTGTCATCAGTCAGGCAGAGGAGTGGTCGAAGCGTCTGATTACTTATTCAAGTGAAACGGTGGAACAACGGTTACAGCAGATGTTTCTGACTGCCTATGGACGACATCCCGAAGCGAGTGAAGTCAAACGCTGGACAGCGTTGATTGAAGAACTGGGAGGGACGCATGAGCGGAGCGGATTGCTGCAGAATCCAGAGGTCTGGCGGCATGTGGCTCACGCCATGTTTAATACCAAAGAATTCATTTATTACCGGTAACTGATATGCAGAGCTCATCATTCCGTTACAGTCGCTGCCCGGGGGCATTGCCCGTCAATTCCCGCCGTGGCTTCCTGAAGCAGACGAGTGCCGGTTTTGGCTGGTTGGCGCTGGCAGGTCTGCTGGGTGAGCAGAGTCGATTGCAGGCAGCACCGCAATCAACGCCGCCCCATCATGCACCGCGCGTCAAAAATGTCATCTTTTGTTTTATGGACGGCGGACCCAGTCACGTGGATACGTTCGATCCCAAGCCAGCATTGAAAACGCATGAAGGGAAACCGATCGGGGCAGGGGCCGTTTCCAAGCGATCTCAATCGAGTGCTGGTCGGGTCTGGCTGGGAAGTCCCTGGAAATTCCGACAACGGGGTGAGAGCGGTCTCTGGGTCAGCGATCTGTTTCCGCAGCTGGCTCAAGTGGCTGACGAACTGTGTGTCGTACGTTCCATGGTGGGAGAACTACCCTTACATGGTCAACAGAATCTGTTGTTGCACACGGGGCGGATCATCGGACAGGCACCGAGTATGGGGGCCTGGGTTTCTTATGGACTGGGTACCGAGAACCGTAATCTTCCCGCCTACGTCGTGTTGAATAACGACTGGGTACCGAATGGTGGCCTGGAAAACTTTGGCAGTTCGTTTCTCCCCGCTACACATCAGGCAACGCAGTTGCGTGCGAAAGGCGTCCCCGTGGATAACATCCGGCCGGGTGATTCACTATCGCTGCAACAGCGCAAGCTGGAACTGCTGGCTGCACAGGACCAGATCTTCGCGGACAAAGCCTCTGCAGCTTCACCCATTGAGAGTGCGATCGCCAACTACGAAACCGCGTTTCGGATGCAGACCCTGGTTCCTGAAGTCTCCGACATCAGTCAGGAGCCTGCTTACATCCAGCGCGAGTATGGCGTGGATTCGACCGACGAACATCAGCACTACTACGCAATCCAGGCACTGCGAGCCCGGCGTCTTGTCGAAGCGGGAGTCCGATTTGTGGAGATCACGTGTCCCAGTTTCGACAGCAATAACAGTCCCTGGGATCAGCACGGGCAGCTCAAGAAAAACCATGAGAAGAATGCGCGGATTACGGAACAGTCCGTGGCGGCGCTGATTATCGATCTGAAACGACGTGGTCTACTCGATGAGACGCTGGTCGTCTGGGCGGGAGAAATGGGACGGACTCCCCATACGCCGAAAGTCACGCCGACCTGTGGTCGTGATCATCATGTCAACGGCTACAGTCTGTTCCTGGCCGGGGGTGGCTTTAAACCGGGAATCACTTTCGGAGAGACCGACGAATTTGGCAATGCGGTCGTCGAACACCCACTGTCGATTCATGACATCCATGCGACGATTCTGCATCAACTGGGCCTGAATCATGAAGCACTGACGTTTCGACATGGGGGCCGTGACCATCGTTTGACTGATGTGCACGGACATGTAATCCAGGAGATACTGAGTTAAAGTCGCGCTCCATGAAGTTCCAGTTAAATGTCAGATTCGAATCTGTTTTCAATGACTCTTGAGTTGCCGGGCCCCTCTCAGAGGATTTAAAATCCAAGTATCCATCCCGGAAGGCCGTCCACGGTAAATCCTCCGTCGCATCTGCCGTTCCTGTAACGCGTGATCAACGCAGACACATTCATATAATTCCCACCCGCCAATTCCACTGAAACAGGTATATTACGTATGTTCGATTACAAACGGCTTAATGAAGCAGTTAAAGCAGAGAACGGTATCAGCCGTCGTCTCTTTTTATCTTATGGTGCAGCGCTGTCGACTCTCCCTTTACTGGGTCGAGCCAGTTGGGCAAATCCCTCTCCCGTTTTCCAGAAAGATCCATTCACTCTGGGTGTCGCTTCGGGCGATCCGGACTCGACCAGTGTGATTTTATGGACCCGCCTCGCACCCGAACCACTGCAGCCCCACGGCGGTTTAGGTCCTCAGCCGATTGAAGTCAAATGGGAACTGGCGGAAGACGAAGGCTTTCAGAAGCTGGTAGCTTCAGGCACGGCCCAGGCAACTCCACAGCTCGGGCATTCCGTGCACGTGGAAGCGAAAGGCCTGAAACCCGATCACTGGTACTGGTATCGGTTCCAGGCAGGCGATGCCGTCAGCCCCGTGGGACGTACGCGGACAATGCCTGAAACCACCGCGATGCCGGACCAGCTGAAATTTGCTTTCGCCAGCTGTCAGAACTATGAACAGGGGCTGTTTACCGCCTACGAACAGATGGCCCAGGACGACCTGGACCTGGTCTTCCATCTGGGCGATTACATCTACGAATATCAGTCTGGCAGAAACGGCAAGATCCGCACACACTTTGGCCCCGAGATCGAATCACTGGGCGACTACCGGATTCGTCACTCCCAGTACCGCGCTGATCCATTGCTGCATAACATGCATGCGAAATGCCCCTGGTTTGTAACCTGGGATGACCATGAATTTGATAATAACTGTGCCGCTGATGTCTCCGAAGAACTGGATGCCGACCCGATTGACTATCTGCTCAGACGGGCCAACGCTTACCAGGCATATTATGAAATGATGCCGCTGAGACCTGGTTGTCTGCCACAGGGACCGCATATGCAGCTCTATCGCCAGGGTGGTTTTGGACGATTGGCAGATTTCTTTGTGCTGGATACGCGCCAGTATCGTTCCGATCAGCCGAACGGGGATAAGAAATCTCCGCTGAATCAATCAGCTATGGCACGCAGTAATTCGCTGCTGGGTGGTCCACAGCGGAACTGGCTGCAGTCCCAGCTGATCAGCTCAGATGCAACCTGGAACGTTCTGGCCCAGCAGGTGATGATGGGCATGGTGAGTTTCTCTTCGAAAGATGAAGAGCGGGTCTATTCCATGGACCAGTGGCCCGGCAGTGCCTATGAACGGATGCAGTTAATGCAATTCATGGCTGATCGCCGCGTCCCCAATCCGGTGGTGTTAACAGGTGACATTCATTCCAACTGGGTGAATAATCTGCGTGTGGATGACCGCAAGCCGGAAACACCTGTCGTGGCAACCGAATTTGTAGGAACCTCCATCAGCAGTGGTGGGAACGGTGTGCAGAAACGAAAAGGGCATGCTGACATTCTCTCACACAACCCCTGCGTTCAGTTCCAGAACTCCGAACGTGGCTATGTCCGCTGCACCGTGACTCCTAAAGACTGGACCAGCGAGTACATGGTGGTGGATGATGTCACCCGTCCCGGGGGGCATGTCACTCCGCGGGCTGCATTCGTAGTCGAAGCGGGTACTCCGGGAGCACAACCGGCTTAAGTGATCAATCCGCTATGCTGACATTCGACTGAGATCAGAGCACCGAAGGAGGCTCGGTCTCAGTCGGCGTCTGCAGTGTAATCCAGTGCAGAAGCGTTTTCGCGAGTACTTTGCTGTTGACCGGTTTACTGAGGTAATCATCGCAGCCTGCGTCGAGGCACTTCTGTCGATCTTCGGCCATGGCGTGCGCGGTAAGTGCTACGATGGGTAGCTTTGCACCTGCAGCACGAAGCGTGCTGGCCAGAGTGTATCCATCCATTTCAGGCATCTGCATGTCTGTCAGCAGAAGGTGGTAAGGTTGTCCTGCCTGTTCTGCTTCATGGAATTTGCGCAATGCAATCGCGCCATTGTCGGCGACATCGACTTCAGCCCCTTTCTTCTTGAGCAGAAAGGAAATCAGCCGTTGATTGTCGGGACCATCTTCAGCCAGCAGAATTCGAGTACCCGCAGGAAGTGCGAGCGTTGCGAGTGAAGTTTTATGCTCAGTCTGTTCGAGTTCGTCCTGCAAACGACTCGTGACATACCTGGTTTCGTCGACGGTCTCTATGGGAAGTAGCAGACGAAAACAGGTTCCGGTTCCTTCCTTGGTCCAGACAAGCGAGACCTCTCCGTTCATCAGTCGGGCCAGTTTCCGCGAAATCACCAGCCCCAGTCCGGTTCCTCCATGCTGGCGAGTGACCGAGGTATCAGCCTGGGAAAAGGCGTTGAAGATTTTTTCTGCCTGTGCCGAGGACATTCCGGGGCCGGTATCCTGGATATCAAATTGCAGAAACGCTGTCTCGCCCTGCTGAGACAGTTCCACAATGAGTTGAATCTGTCCCTGCTCAGTAAATTTGACTGCATTCCCGACCAGATTCATCAGGATCTGACGCAGTCGGGTGGGATCGCTTTTGATGAGATCGGGAATCGGATTCTGAATCCGTGTCACCATCTCCACTCCCTTTTCCGTCGCCGGGGGACGCAGCAGGCTCTCGATATGATCCAGAATTTGAAACACCTGGGTCGTTGTGTAATCAAGCTGCACTTTCTGGGCTTCAATCTTGGACAGATCCAGGATGTCGTTAATGACCGTCAGCAGATGGTTGCCGGCCTCCTGGATAGTATTTACTGCCTGATCCCGTTTTCGCGGTGACGTTGAGAACTCAGCATCATTTTTCAGCAAGTCGGCATATCCCAGAATCGCCGTTAGAGGCGTGCGAATTTCGTGGCTCATGTTGGCCAGGAATTCGCTCTTACTTTGAGAAGCCGCCAGCGCTGCTTCCTGTGCCTGTTTGAGTTCGGTGATGTCGTTTCGAATCGCGAGATAGCCTGTGGGAGTTCCTTCCCCATCTTTCATCGTCGCGATTGTCGTATCGACCCAGTACGGTTCACCATTTTTACGCCGATTACAGATTTCCCCCTGCCACATGCCTTCCGCGGCAATGGTGCGAAACACCTCTTTCCAGAATTCCCGGGAATGAGTTCCTGAATTAACGATGCTGTGAGTCTGCCCGATCGTTTCTGCTTCAGAATATCCACTGACTTTGCAGAACATTTCATTTACGTGACGGATGGTACCACTCAAATCGGTCTCGGCCACAATCGCATGCTGATCCAGCACTTTCAGACAGAGTTCCAACCGCACTGTTGCTTCTCTGAGAGACTTCTCCAAAGCAATACGATCGGAAATATCTACGAGCACATTGACCGCCCCAGTGAGCTCCCCTTCGAAATTAAACAGCGGGCTGACATGTGCGAGTGCGGTCTTGCGACTGCCGTCCTCGGACTCAACTACGATCTCTCCCCCGTGAAGAGTTTTCCCAGTGTCCAGAGCCAGCGCCATCCAGCATTTCTCATGCGGAATCGGACTTCCATCAGTGCCGAATAATTTGAACGAACCACAGAAACGGTCCTCCGGATTTTCGATCTGTGGTTCCCGCCCCCAGAAATCGGCTGCTGCCTGGTTGTAATAGGTAATCAGTCCCTGGGTATTACACGTATATGCAGCGACAGGCAGGGCATCAATCAGGCGGCGGATTTTTTCCCGGCTGTCCAACAGTTCCTGTTCCGCCTGCTTGCGCTCCGTAATATCATTTTCGATGGCCATGAAACCGGTCAGCATGCCATCCGCGTCCAGAATCGGATCGACTTTCAGATGGACCCAGTATTCTGCCCCTGACTTGTGATAGTTAATCAGTTCTGTTTCGAAGCTCTCTCCCGTGCGAATCTTTCGCGACATGTACTCGATCACCTGGGGATCGGTTTTCTCTCCCTGGAGCATCGCCCCCGGGGTCTGGCCCATGACCTCTTCGAGACTATAGCCTGTGATTCGCGTAAACCTGTCATTGACCCATTCTACGCGTCCCTGGGCATCCGTGATCACGACACCATTCGTCGACTTACTGACTGCCGTTGCCAGTCGCGATAGCTGTTTTTCATTCTGTTTCTGTAGAGTGATGTCGATACCGACCCCGAGGTAGCCTTCGATCTGCTGATACTGATCGCGAATCGCAGTCACCGTCAATTCTACGGTACGATGGCTGCCGTCTTTACAGACATAGGTCCATTCTCGCTTGTCAGAGTCTCCCTGTTGCGCCAGCGCGATAAAGGTTTCAAAATTTTCAATCTTACGTCCGAGCGCAGTAGTCAATTCCCGGGCATGTTCTTCAATTTCTTCTGCAAGGTGAAAACATTCGGGAGTCTGAATGCCAATCATTTCCCTGGCTGAATACCCCAGCAACTGCTCGGCTCCAGGACTGAACAGCGTGATAATGCCCTCGGGATCGGTGGCAATGATGGAGACTTCCGTAGCCGCCCGGATGACACCATCCAGATGCGCTCGGGATGTATACTCGTCGTATTGAAGGATGAGAAAATCTGCTTCGCGCTGCTTTTCTTCCGTAATATCCTGAAAAGCACCCACCAGGCGTACGGGGTTCCCCTGTTCGTATTCCAGTTCCCCCTGAGCTCTCACCCAGATATGTCGTCCTTTCGCTGTAATGAAGGGGAGCTTGAGATCCCAGGACTGCCCGGTTTCGATCGATCGTTCCAGCGCACTTTGCAAAACGGGACGTGCCTCAGGAGTATAAAAACTGTACGCGGTCTCGATGGAAGGGCGATATCCCGGCTCGACTTCATGGATCGCATACGTCTCCTGAGTCCAGAACAGTTCTCGCGTTTCGAGATCCAGGTGCCAGCCGCCGATCCTGGCAACTTCACCAACACGCGATAGAAGTTTTTCACTCTGGTTGAGTTGTAACTTCGTCAGCTGATAATCATGAATGTCCTCGACGGTCCCAATCAGTGTCCGCTGCCCCTCCCGTTCTCCGTTCAAGGCCTGGGCCTGGATTCGCACCCAGCGGGAGAACCCCAGTTGATTCCGGGTGCGAACTTTCAGATCGATTGGTTTATTTTCCTGCAAATGTCGCTCTATCGCTGCTTCCCAGGACTCTCTGTTTCCCGCCCCCAGATGACTGAGGAATTCTTCATACTGAGCAAGGGGAAACTCAGACTCTGCGGTATAGCCGAACACACGCCAGAATGATTCCGAACACCAGAATTCATTGGTCTGCTCTGTCCAGGACCAGGTTTCATGAAATGAAGCCGAGATGGACGCAGCCAGTTGAGATTGATTACTTTTCAGATTCTGTGTGCGTAAATCGAGATCCGTTTCTCTCTGGTCGAGGGTGTCCTGTCGCTTTCTGACACGGGTCAACAGATAAAAACTGGCTGCATAGGCTGTGACTGGCAATACCAGCCAGAAAAACCAGTGATGGGAAACAGAAGCCGCATGGCCTGTCTGCGCCTGGTCAGCATCAGGTAAGACAGACTGAAACTCTACCAGCAGGGGCATCAGTTTCTGCTCGCTGGTGAGAACCCGAGGTAACATGGCCTCAGGACTTTGTTGTCCTGACAACGCTTCAAGGACGTCTGATGTAATCTGCTCAAAGAGCGGGGTAATTTGTCCATCAAGCTTCGCGGCTGCGGTAGCGGAGTCTTTGACCGTCTGACTGAGCTGATGGTGCTGTGCATTCCACTGATTTAATAATTCGTCCAGTCTTTGATAGCTGCTGGCAGCCTGCTGCGGGTTGCTCAACAGCAGCAGATGTTTGACGATTTCTGCCGTCTGAACCTGAAGTTGACCAACCACCTGTCGCTGCTGTAGCTCAGTTGCGGATTCGGAAGTTGTCTGCGGTATGATTGACGGCTTCTGAAACAGAACCAGTACTAGAATCAGGAATAAACTGGCGAGACCAGCCTGCAGGAAAGGTGATTGAGCAACCTTTTTCCACCCGGAATACTCAACATGGACATAGTCCGCGTCATCGACACCTGAATCAGAACGAAAAATATGCATGGCAGAAAATCAGGGAGAAACAGACGACTGACGACAGATAATTTGTCCCGTTGCAGAATTCATGGTGCAGGTAGTAAGTAACATCAAATCGCAACGCGGATACCTACCACATACTTTCGTCCCTGAACTTAAGCAGAGACGACAAAAACAGAAAACGTGAAACCCATGACAGTTATGTCTGCTGATAGGATTCTGTTGAATTTTTCTGCTGCCACAGTTTCTCGGCAATGTGCCTGAGGAATTCCCCTGCAATTTCTACTAAACGCCAGATTTTGCTCCTGCGCTTCAGGTTTTGAGATTCATAGAATTTTCATTGGTATTATTAAATGATCTGTCTAGAATAAAACATACCTGTACATCTCATTCGAGTTCACGACAACGGGCCTGTCTTCAAGATTGATTTTCAAGATCAGTTCTGCGAACTTGCACTTGAGGCATTTACCAATCTCATTCATCTCAGGGAGAATCCGCCATGAAGAGTTTATGCCGCTGGGGATCAATGGCTTTATTGATCTGTGCCACGCTGGTGACTCAAACTTTTGCCCAGCAGAACAGTTCATCCAGTAAAAAGCCGAATATCCTGGTTATTTTCGGGGACGACATCGGCCAGACCAATGTTTCCGCCTACACGATGGGGCTGGTGGGTTACCGCACGCCCAACATCGATCGAATCGCCCGCGAAGGGGTGATCTTTACCGACTATTATGCGGAGCAGAGCTGTACTGCAGGACGCTCAACATTCATTACCGGGCAGTGTAGTTACCGGACCGGCCTGTCAAAAGTGGGGCTCCCTGGTGCGGATCTGGGATTACAAGCCGAAGACCCGACCCTGGCAGAACTACTGAAACCGCTGGGTTACGCGACCGGGCAGTTCGGGAAAAACCACCTGGGGGACAAGGATGAATTCCTGCCCACGAATCATGGATTCGATGAATTCCTAGGTAACCTGTATCACCTGAATGCAGAGGAAGAACCCGAAAACCGCAATTATCCGCGCGATCCCGAATTCCGCAAGAAATTTGGTCCGCGGGGTGTGATCAAATCCAGTGCGGACGGCAAAATTGAAGACACTGGCCCCCTGACGAAAAAGCGAATGGAGACAGTGGATGAAGAGACCTCCTCTGCAGCCATTGATTTTATCGAACGCCAGGCCAAAGCAGAAAAGCCCTTCTTCTGCTGGTGGAACTCGACCCGCATGCATTTCCGGACGCATGTCAAGGATGAACACCGCGACCAGCCAGGCCTGACGGCACGCACAGAATATGCAGATGGCATGATCGAGCACGACAACCAGGTTGGAAGCCTGCTGAAGAAGCTGGACGAACTGGGAATTGCCGACAATACGATCGTAATCTACACGACCGACAACGGACCGCATAAAAACTCGTGGCCCGATGCGGGACTGAGCCCCTTCCGGAATGAGAAGAACTCGAACTGGGAAGGTGCTTTCCGGGTGCCCTGCATGATGCGTTGGCCAGGCAAGATCAAAGCGGGCGCTGTTTCCAACGAGATCGTCAGCGGGATGGACTGGCTGCCGACTCTGATGGCAGCTGCCGGTGACAGCAATATCAAAGAGGAACTGCTGAAGGGGCATCGTGCGGGAAACAAAACCTATAAGGTTCACCTGGACGGTTACAACATCCTGCCTTATCTGACAGGTAAAGAGAAGAAGTCGCCGCGCAGATCTTTCTTCTACTTCAATGATGACAGCCAACTGGTGGGCCTGCGGTTTGAGAACTGGAAGCTGGTCTTCCTGGAACAGCGTGCCCGGGGGACACTTCAAGTCTGGGCGGAGCCGTTCACGCCGCTACGTCTGCCGTTAATGTTCGATTTACGGGCTGATCCCTATGAGCAGGCTAATATCACCTCCAACACCTATTATGACTGGTTGCTCGAGCATGCCTTTCTGCTGGTACCCGCGCAGCAATACGCGGGCAACTTCCTGGAAACGTTCAAAGAGTTTCCACCACGTCAGAAACCGGCTTCGTTCAATCTGGATGAAGTGACGAAAAAACTGCAGGAAGGAACTGGCGGGGCTCAATAAGCTCGCGTTTCTTACTGTGGAGTTTATAATCAAAGCGGAGTGACCACCTGGATCGCTCCGCTTTGTTTTCTTTGCCAGCAGGTAGCATTCAGGATGCTGCCAGACTCTGAATGAAGGAACGTGCATGAATCCGCGTGAATCGATTCTGCAAATCTCAACAGCGATGAATGCTGCTATTCTGGGACAAGAGGCTGTGGTGGAACGGCTGCTGATTGCCCTTCTGGCGGATGGCCATGTGTTGCTGGAAGGCTTACCTGGCACTGCGAAAACGCGATCGATCAAAACGTTGTCGAGTCTCATCGAAAGCCAGTTCAGTCGTGTGCAGTTTACACCCGACCTGCTGCCTTCCGATGTGACGGGCTCGGAAATCTATCGCGAACAAAACGCGACGTTCGAGTTTCAGCAGGGGCCTGTGTTCGGGAACCTGGTCCTGGCGGATGAGATCAATCGTGCCCCGGCGAAGGTGCAGTCTTCACTCCTGGAAGCGATGGAAGAACGCCAGGTTACCGTGGCGGGCAAGACACATCGACTGCCGAACCTGTTTCTGGTACTGGCGACCCAGAACCCGATTGAACAGGAAGGAACTTACCCGTTGCCCGAAGCACAGATGGACCGGTTCCTGCTCTACGTGAATGTGGATTATCCCATCGGTGAGAATGAGCTGGCCATCATGCGGCTGGTGCGGCAGGAAAAAGCGGCTGCGGTAAAAAAGTTACCGGTTCCCATTTCGCAGGACGTAATTTTCGAGGCGCGGAAGCAGGTATTTGAAATCCACGTGGCGGAAGCTGCAGAACAATACATCGTCGATCTGGTGTTGGCCACGCGGAATCCTGAGCGACGGAAGGGGAAACTGGCCAGCTGGATTCGCCTGGGGGCCAGTCCGCGGGGAACGATCGCTCTGGATGCCGCCGCGCGGGCACATGCCTGGCTGAACAACCAGGACTTTGTCTCGCCGGACAACATTCGTGCGGTAGCTTCGGCGTGCCTGGCACATCGCGTGCATCTGAGCTACGAAGCGGAGGCAGAGGGGGTCTCACGGACTGATGTGATTGAAGAACTTCTGAAAACGGTCGTTGCCGTCTGAGGTCAGCCGATGAGTGCTGCTGTTTCGATTACTCTCGAAGAACTGATTCTGATGAAGGCCGAAGCGCGCGGATTTTCTCTGCTGCCACGGCAGCCGGTCACTTCGTTGCTGGCGGGGCGACATGCTTCGCGTCTGCGGGGGCGGGGGCTGACGTTTGAGGAGCTGCGTCACTATCACGAAGGAGACGACGTACGTTCGATCGACTGGCGGGCGACGGCGCGGCTGCGATCGCCGCACGTGCGGGTCTTCAGTGAAGAACGGGAACGGCCGGTGCTGTTTGTGGTGGATCAGCGGTTACCCATGTTTTTCGGATCGCGGCGGGCGATGAAATCGGTGGTGGCGGCAGAACTGGCGGCCCTGGGAGCATGGCGTTCTCTCGAAGTGGGGGACCGCGTCGGGGGGCTGGTGTTCAACGAAAGCGAAGTCGTGGAGATCCGACCGCACCGCAGTCGGACGCGTGTGCTGCGGCTGTTTCATGAAATCGTCAACATGAACCAGCGGCTGGCTTCCGAGCAGCGTGCAGAAGGGAGTGTCACGTTAAACAATGCCCTGGAGAAGGCCCTGCATGTGGCGACGCATGACTACCTGGTGGTCCTGATCAGTGATCTGGATGGTGCGGATGCGGAAACTCGTCGGCTTTCAACTTTGATTTCCGCCCGCAATGATATGCTGGTGGCCGCCGTTTATGATCCGCTGGGGGCGACGCTGTCCGGGGCACCGGGCATGCTGGCCGCCGATCGGGGGGAGCTGTGGGAAATTCCCAGTCACGCTGCCTTTACAGACCAGTTTCGACAGGCCTTCCAGGACCGTGTTGATGAATGGCAGAAAATCTTTCGTAATCTGAAGGTGCCCGTGATGCCTGTGTCTACGTCACTGCCTGCGGGCCCACAAGTGCTTTCTCTGCTGGGACACAGGGCGCGACCCTCATGAAAAACGACGCAACCAGCCTGGACCGGATGCACGACATTGTACTGCCGGATGCAATTCCCTGGTGGCCCCCGGCTCCCGGCTGGTACGTGGTGCTGGCGGCACTGGGAGGGGTGGCACTGTATCTGGTTTACCGGAGCTGGCGACACTGGGCGGCGAATCGCTATCGTCGTCAGGCACTGCGGGAACTGGAACAGGCACAGTCGATATTAGAAGTCTCGGAACTGTTAAGACGCACGGCGCTGATGGTGGTTCCTCGCGCGGAAGTGGCAGCGCAGACCGGAGCCGCCTGGACAGGGTGGCTGGCGGCGCACGCACCTGTCGCAATGGACGAGCAGATTTCCCGGCAATTGACGGTGGGCGTTTACGATGGTTCAGCGGGTGAGATTGAGGGACTAAAACAGTACGCCGCCAGCTGGATTCGACAACATCGACTTCCCGAACTGCAGCAGAGGGAATCAAGATAAAACATGTTTGCCTTTGCTTATCCCTGGATCTTCGCTCTCTTGCCGGTACCCTGGCTGGTGAGATATTTTCTCCCGGCCCGGGAATCGACTGGGGTCGCGGTGCGGGTTCCCTTTGGTGAGCGACTGACGGCCGTGATGCGGAACCAGGCGCCCGTGGCTGCCGCCGTCAGGCAGTCCCGTCAACTGCTGTTGCCAGCGCTGATTTGGGGGCTGGTACTGTGTGGGCTGGCGCGTCCACAATGGATCGAGCCGCCTGTCGTCAAAGAAGAGCCGACCCGTGATCTGCTGCTGCTGGTCGATCTGTCGAGCTCGATGGACCAGAAGGATTTTGTGAATCCGGCCGGTAAGGCGATCACGCGGCTGGAAGCGGTGAAAGAGGTGCTGGGTGATTTTCTGGTCCGCCGGAAGGGGGATCGGGTGGGGCTGGTGGTGTTTGGCTCCGCCCCTTATCTGCAGGCGCCTTTTTCGACTGATCTTTCGCTGGTGCGAACTCTGCTCGATGAATGCCAGGTGGGGATGGCCGGGCCGCAGACTGCCTTTGGTGATGCGATCGGTCTGGGGGTGAACCTGTTTCAGGAGAGCAAGGTTCCCGCCAAGACCATCATTGCGCTGACGGATGGAAACGATACCAAAAGCCAGGTTCCGCCTGTCGAGGCTGCGCGGATTGCTGCCCAGCGGGAGATCCGGATTCATACCGTGGCGATAGGGGATCCGACGACCGCCGGTGAAGACAAGCTGGACGCTGAGACATTGAAAGAGGTGGCCCGGGTGGCCCACGGATCTTATTTCTTTGCCGGCGACCGGAAGCAGCTGGAGCAGATTTACCAGCAACTGGACCGGATTGAAACGCGAGAAGTGAAGACGATCAGCCATCGACCGCGACGGGATCTGTATCATTATTTTCTGCTGGTGGCGCTGTTCCTGTCGCTGCTGGAGAAGGTGCTGGTGGTCTGGCGGGCCCGCAGGGAACCCTCTTTGAAACAGACGTCGGCGGAAGTGCGGGTGAACCCGACCAGTGGTCAACTGGAGGTGGTGTCATGATGGAGGCCTTCAGCCAGTTGCATTTCATTCGACCGGGCTACTTGTGGCTGCTGCCGCTGGTTGGTGGACTGTGGTGGCTCTGGCGTCGGCATACAACGCCGCTGCGAGGCTGGCGCGAACAGATCGCTCCTGAACTGCTGCAGGCGATGACCGTGCGGAATACGACACATCGGGACTATTCGGCCCTGATCTTGCTCGTCGGCTGGCTGCTGGCGGTGATTGCGATTGCGGGGCCCACCTGGAAACAGGAACCGAATCCGTTTGCCGCCGATGCGGCGCCGTTGATGATTCTACTCAAAGCGGACAAGAGTATGGATCAGCCGGATCCGCTGCCGTCAGCAATTGAGCGAGCCCGATTGAAAGTGGACGACCTGATTCGAATCCGTCAGGGACAACCGGTGGGGCTGATTGCATACGCGGGGTCGGCGCATCTGGTGCTGCCTCCCACACGGGATACGTCGATTGTGGCCGAGATGGCGGCCCAGATCAGTTCGGGTATCATGCCTGAGCCCGGAGACCGACTCGAGCTGGCATTGGAGAAAGCGGATGAGATCCTGAAGGGGGGCGATGCGGGCGGAACGGTGCTGGTGATAGCAGACAGCGTGACAGACGATGCCGCCTCGCTGGTCAAAGCGGGACTGAAAAAAGGTGCGTTTCCGATTCAGTTTCTGGCACTGCGGAATGATCCTTCTTTGCAACGGGCGGCGGAGGCAGTACAGGCCTCACTGGTGGAATTGACGCCGGACGATGCTGATGTGACCGCGATCGCGAAAGCGGCTGAGCGGAAGTCGGTGGTCGGGGTGGCTGGTGAAGATCAGCGCTGGGAGGAAATGGGATATTGGCTGGTGCCTTTCCTGGCGGTGATTGTGGCAGCCGGGTTCCGTCGCGAGAAACAGTTCAACGGCAGGGAGGTGCAATGAGAGTGTCCCTGGTGTTGATCGTTGCCTTATCGTGGACGGGCTGGTGGCTGACGCCGGACCAGCGGGGGCAGCGCCTGTTTCGAGACAAACAATATCAGCAGGCGGCCGAAATCTTTACCGATCCCGAGTGGCAGGGGGCGGCCTGGTACCGGGCAGGAGAGTTCGAACAAGCGGCGCAGGCCTTTGCACGGGGTTCGAGTCCCGAGGCGCGGTTTAATGCGGGAAACGCCTGGATGCTGCTGGGAAAATATGAGCAGGCGATTGCGGAATATGAGCGGGCGTTGAAGCTGCGTCCCGGCTGGAAAGCAGCGGAGGAGAATCGTGCGTTGGCAGAAGCCCGGGCGAAACTGAGGGAAACCAAAGGGGGCGACCTCGGCGATCAGCAGGAAGGCGCCGACGAAGTGGTGTTCGACCTCAATAAAGAACGCGGGGGACAGGATACAGAAATTGCCGGGGAACAGGCTGCATCGGACTCCACAGTCCAGTCGATCTGGTTGCGGCGGGTGCAGACGAACCCGGCTGACTTTCTCCGCTCCAAATTTGCATATCAGTCTGCACTGCAGCAGGAAGGAACGCCGGAATGAGAGTTTTCATTTGGCTGATGCCGTTACTGATGAGCCTGCTGTCGCGGGGACTGGTGGCTGCGGAAGTGGAACCGGCATCAATCCAGATCAAGGAGCAAACCTGGTGGGTGGGGCAGCAGGTTCCCTTTACGGTGCAGCTGCGGGCACCGGGTTCGTTTTCCGGGGCGGCGATGTTTTCCCTGCCTGAGATTCCGCGGGTGGTGATTATTAAGACGGGCAGTCCGGTAGTGTCTTCCGAAGAGATCGAGGGCAAAACCTGGTTCGTGCAGACGCATGAATTCGCTTTGTTTTCGCAACAGAGTGGAACGGTGACGATTCCGGAGTTCACGGTGCGGTTCAGTCATAAAGATGGTTTTACCGGACCGGTACACGATCAGAGTGTGCAGGTGCCCGCGGCCCAGGTGAAAATCGAGCGACCGCCGGGCAGTTCTGCCCAGGACTTTCTGGTTACCACCGACTTATTCAAACTTAAGGAACGCTGGGATCCCCAGCCGGGGAGTGCCGCGCAAGGAGCCGTGTTTCAGCGGACGATTAGCCAGGAAGCGGACCAGGTGACCGGGATGGCACTGGCACCTCCTCCCGAAGCGGTGCCTGCGGGTGTGCGGCTCTACCTGGGGCAGCCGACGGTGAGTGACAAGACGGAGCGTGGTGCTTTCATCGGAACGCGCGTTGATACCTTGACCTATCAGTTGCAGGAAGCGGGGACATGGACCTTGCCGGCGATTCGCTACCAGTGGTGGGACCCGGAGAAGAAAGCCTTCGGCTCTCAGACGCTGCCGGCGGTGACGTTTGAAGTGAAAGGGTCGGCCGTTCCTGTCACTGATGCTCCTGGAGAGGCTTCCCCGAAATCGATTTATATCGGGTTGGCAGTTCTCGGCACTTGCTTCGTTGTTATGTACTGGCAACGAAGACAGATTGGGAACGGCCTGCGCTGGATCGGACAACACTGGAATTCACCGGAACACGTGGCTGCGCGAAAGCTGCTGGCCGGTTGCCGGGCCAATGATCCTCATGCAACTCAAAGAGCCTGGCAGATCTGGTTGAACTGCCGGGGCGTGGATTCTTCAATCAGCCCGGAACTCAAAGCGGCGGTGCAGGAACTTCAGAGCACGTTGTATGGTGTGCATCAGTCGTCAGACTGGCAGGGAGCGAGGCTGGCGGCCGCTTTTCGTGCGGATCAGAGATCGCACAAAAAGTCTGGACCGAAGAAACAGAGTGCATTGCCGGCGCTAAACCCAAGGTGAAGGCACAACGAGGCAATTCGTCGCCCGTCACCAAATAAAAAATGGTCGTCGCAAATCACTTATTTCTAAGTATTTACAACGACCATTATTTTGAATACGGAGAGAACGGGATTCGAACCCGTGGAACCGTTTGCACGGCTCACCGGTTTAGCAAACCGGCGCATTCGGCCACTCTGCCATCTCTCCTGACTGTACCGGCTGCTGAAAACAGAGCCGATTCAGCACTCTTTATGCTGTTTTTCCCGTGGAATGTCAACGTTTGAAGCTCTGAATATGCAGAGACTTCCGTAAATTAACATCGCGGGAAGGGGGAGTGTATCAAACCAAATTCTCAGCTGCAATAGTTTCGGCCCCCTGGAGATACGAAAGCAGGGGATCTTGAACAGAGAAACTGGTATCCCAGCCATAATCGCGAGAACCGGTTGGGACACTCACAGGACAGCCAGGGTTCGCGCAGGGAAGCTAACCCTGAAACTGATCACAATTACACATCCTGCTATTTAAGACCGAATGTAATTCTCCAGCGCAGTCTGCCAATCCGGAATTTCGAAGCGGGTCACCTGCTCGAGGTGTGAGCAGTCAAGGACACTAAATCGGGGGCGGTCGGCTGCGGCGTTATATTGTTCGGTGGTAATAGGCTGTGTTTCGACTTCGATCCCAGCGATCTCGAACAGGGTCCGTGCCAGTTCATACCAGGTCGTCTGTCCGCGGTTGGTCACGTGATATAAGCCGTACTGCTCAGTCGCGATCAGTCGGGCGAGTGCTTCGGACAGATCGCGCGTGCTGGTGGGTGTGCAGTGCTGATCGTTAATGATCGAGAGGGAATCGCGTTCCTGTCCCAGCCTGAGCATGGTTTCGACAAAGTTGCCATTTCCGGTTTTGCCTGCTTTCCCATACAGGCCACAGGTGCGAATCACATAGTGCTGAGGGCAGAGTGCACGGACAAAATACTCTCCTGCCAGTTTACTCAGACCGTAGGCACTGACGGGGCCGGGGGCATCCTGTTCCCGGTAAGCCTGCTCCCGCGACAGATCCAGACCGAAGACATAGTCAGAACTGATCTGCATCAGTGCGATCTGGTGCTGCTGACAGTAGAGGGCCAGGTTCCGGGGGCCGAGAGCATTGACTGCGTAAGCGACTTCCGGTTCCGATTCCGCGAGATCCACTTTGTTATAGGCGGCGGTGTTGATCACCAGTTCGGGAGCCGTCTGCGCAAGGGCATCAGCGATACTGGATGCATCTTCAATCGAAATCTGCTGATGAGTCAAACCGGAGACCTGGTGACCTTCTCCCGCCAGACGGGCAGTGAGGTCCTGTCCCAGCTGTCCCCGAGAACCAATGACTGTAATTTTCATCTTGAATCGCGTCCTTTGCTGAATCAGGCTGATGACTGGGAATCAGAAGAATTGAGCGGAGCCACAAAGTGAATCTGCCTGGCGACCTCCTGAAAACCGAGTGAAGTATAGAGATGATTGCCTACGGCGTTCTGTTCCAGTGTTTCAATTTTTGCGAGGGAGAGCCCCAGCTCTCGAAAGTGTGCCAGGGCGTATTCAAGGAGCTTGCGTCCCATCCCCTGCCCGCGGCACTCCGGGACAAACGCCATGTTGGGAATGTAGCCGATGCCGGCTTCCAGATCATGCCAGGTGGAAATGTAGCCAACGATTTTATCATCAAGCTCGGCGACAAATATCCCTGTGGGCTCCCGATCGGCGTCCGCTGCCACGTGTCCGGCTTTGCGCCATTTCCAGTCGTGTCCCTGAATCAAACCGTATTTCTGTTCGATTCCCTGATCAATGGAGACTCCCTGAAAGGCTTCGACGGTGATTGCTTTCAGTGTGTCCAGATCGGTGGGCTGATAGGGACGGATTTTCATATCTCTCGATCAAACTCATGAGGGGTTGGCGAAACTGTGAATCGTGACTGACGTCGAGTGCCCGTGTATGCTATGATGTAGCGGTGAAAATTGAAAGGTGAGTAGAAAAAACTGACTTTCCAAGTCATTCTCGACACCAAAACCATGCGGCCCGACAGGAAAAATTGAATGTCCGACACAGCGACTTATACCGCTGAACAATTTCTGGATGCCCGAATTGAGCTCCCCGACTCTGGACGCTGGACCGAGCTGGATCAGGGGCAGATCATTAATCTGGATGCCCCTGACATCGAGCACGGTACGATCGTGCTCAATATCTCGAAGGCACTCTCCCGCTACCTGCATGAGCGGCGGGAAGGGTCTGCGACTTTCGAACTGGGACTGGTCGTCAAACGCGATCCTGATACGGTGCGGTTTCCTGCGGTGAGCATTTATAACAGTGGTGGTCAATTTGATGAGACAGACAAGGCGATGACGGAGCGTCGACCGGATGCCATTATAGAAATTGCCTCGACCAACCCGCGCCGCTCGGGGATGAAAGCGCATGTCGATGACTATGTCAACTGGGGGGTGCCTCTGATCTGGGTCATCGATCCCCCGGAAAAGGAAGTGCTGGAATATCGGACTGCGAGCGGCAGTGAAGTGATTGACATCAATGGCAAAATCACGGGGGGAGACTCTTTACCGGACTTCGCGATGAGCGTGCGAGACTTGTTTGCCGAACCGGATTGGTGGTAAGTTAACAACTGAGAGACCGTAAGTATTCGTTTCATTTCGACTTCTGCTGAAACCCGGATGCTCGTTTCAGCGAACAGTCATCAACAGTCAAGGATAATTCAGGGATGCCTAAGGCACATTATGACGTGGCAGTGATTGGTACCGGCCCCGGTGGAGAAGGGGCTGCGATGCAGGCCATTAAACAGGGGAAATCGGTGATCTCGATCGAAAAGTTTGTCGAGATCGGCGGAAACTGCACGCACAAAGGTACGATCCCCAGTAAAGCCTTACGGTATTCCATTCTGCGGATGTCGGAGATCAACGGCTATATGCGGCAGATGGGACGGGCCGGGATGGTCTTTGACCTGGAATTTCCTGAGCTCCGTAAGACAGCTGCTTCCGTGATTCAGAAGCAGGTCGGTATGCGGCGGATGTTTTATGAACGAAATGGCGTCGATCTGGTAGAGGGTGAGGCCCGGTTCCTGGACCCGCACCACATTCATATTGAAACGCCAAATGGGCTGACCGAAGAGATTTCGTTCGACTATGCCGTGATCGCGACAGGGTCTCGGCCGTACCGCCCGGCAGACGTTGATTTCAGCCATCCCCATATTTTCTGCAGTGACACGATCCTGGATCTGGAATTCACTCCCCGTTCGATCAGCGTGTACGGAGCCGGGGTGATTGGTTGCGAATATGCCTCCATGCTGCGCACGATGGGGATGAAGGTCAACCTGGTCAATACACGCAGCTCGCTGCTGGACTTCCTGGATGACGAGATCAGCGATGCATTGAGTTATCACATGCGTGAGAGTGGAGTTCTGCTGCGTCACTGCGAGCATTACGAATCGATTGAAGGAACCGATGACGGCGTCATCATGAATCTACAGTCGGGGAAAAAACTGAAGACCGACATCATGCTGTTTGCAGCTGGACGTACGGGGAACTCGGAACACCTGGGGCTGGAAACCCTGGAGATCGAACCCGACTCCCGCGGGCAGATTGCTGTCAACGATGACTTCCAGACAACGCAATCTCACATTTACGCCGTCGGTGATATCATCGGTTATCCGTCACTGGCGAGTGCCGCTTATGTGCAGGGAAGGTATGCGGCGAGCCATCTGGATAACGGCGAATGCGAACGGGCCCTGATCCGGGATATTCCGACCGGGATTTATACCAGCCCGGAAATCAGCTCGCTGGGTAAGACCGAACGGGAACTGACTGAAGCCAAAATTCCTTATGAAGTCGGGCATTCGATGTTCAAACACCTGGCACGTGCCCAGATCATGAACTGTCCGACCGGCATGCTGAAGCTGCTGTTCCATCGCGAGACCCTGGAAATCCTGGGGATTCACTGCTTCGGGCCGAATGCTTCGGAAATCATTCACATTGGCCAGGCCATCATGTCGCAGCCTGGTGAGGCGAATACGCTGCTGTATTTCATCAATACGACCTTCAACTACCCCACGATGGCGGAAGCGTATCGTGTAGCTGCATTGAATGGGTATAACCGCCTGTTCTGATACGGATCGGAATCGACAGCATACATCTCCGTGCCTGAATACAGGAGAGTGAGAGATGGACGGGAAACAAAGTCAGACGGGACGTCGAATCCTGAAAGTGACTTTGTTCCTGCTCCGAGAACAGTTAGTCAGTTCAGACTCCTCTGTCTTATTTCCTTTCCTTGAGTGACCTGCGGCGGCTATAATCGGCGTTCGATCATATCATTCATGACTTTCTAGAAGGGGAAACTAATGGGTCGCGCGCTCCTCGGTTTTGTATTGCTGTTGTCTTTGATTTTGTGCGGTGAAACTCGCGTCGAGGCTGCGGAGACGGAACGGCCGAATGTGCTGTTTATCGCCGTGGATGACCTGAATGATTGGATCAGTTGTCTGGGCGGTCATCCGGACTGTAAGACACCGAACATCGATCGGCTGGCGTCCCGGGGACTGCTTTTTACGAATTCACATTGTGCTGCCCCTGCCTGCAATCCTTCGCGGGCTGCGTTGCTGACGGGCATCCGCCCTTCCAGTTCGGGCGTTTATCTGAATTCCCAGCCCTGGCGTCCCGTGATGCAGGACGCCGTGACGCTACCTCAACATTTTCGCAATCATGGTTACCAGTCGATTGGTTCAGGCAAAATCTTTCATGGACGTTATAACGACTACGGATCGTGGGATGACTATCTGAAACAGACCGGTGATCCCCAACCGACGCAGACTGTGCTGAAGGATCCTCACTCCCGTGCGGGTACGATTATCTGGGGTGTGCTGGATGCACAGGACCAGGAAATGAGCGATTACAAGATGGCGAATTACGCCATTGATTTTCTGAGCAAGCCTGACCAGAAACCCTTTTTCCTGGCGTGCGGCATTTATCGGCCGCATATGCCCTGGCAGGTGCCGCGCAAGTATTATGACATGTATCCCCTGGACAAGATTCAGCTTCCCAAAGTTCCAGAACACGACTTGGATGACATTCCGCCAGCTGGCGTGCGGATGGCGAAACCAGGTGGAGATCATGCCAAGATCCTGAAGACCGAGAACTGGCGGTATGCGGTGCAGGCTTACCTGGCCAGTATTGCCTTTGCGGACGTGCAGGTGGGCCGAGTGCTGGACGCACTGGATGCAAGCCCTTATGCGAAAAATACGATCGTCGTTCTCTGGGGCGATCACGGCTGGCACCTGGGAGAAAAGAAACACTGGCGGAAATTCTCGTTATGGGAAGAAGCGACCCGGGCGCCGCTGATGATGGTCGTTCCGGGAGTGACGCAGGCAGGCACCAAATGTGATCAGGCAGTAGACTTTATGAATATCTACCCGACACTGTGCGAACTGTGCGAGCTCCCGCGCGGCGAACACTTGGATGGCCTCAGCATGGTTTCGTTACTGAAAGATCCTGCGCAAACGTGGGAACGTCCGGCATTAACCACGCATGGGCGACTGAACCATGCAGTGCGGGACAACCGATATCGGCTGATTCGCTACCAGAATGGCGATGAAGAGTTGTACGATCACAGCCAGGATCCCATGGAATGGAAAAACCTGGCGGACGATCCCCAGTATGCGGAAACCAAACAACGGCTGGCAAAATGGTTCCCTGCGAAAAATGCTCCCGATGCACCACATGATGCATCACTGGGACAGGGAAAGAAGAAGAAACAGCAGCAGGGTAAAGGCAAGTCGAAAAAGAAATCGGCCCAACCCTGACCGTGGCTGTTACTCCTCTTTATTGCCGCGTGTTTTTTCCAGCATGTCTGCGAGTTCGTTGACAGTCACGACATCATCTTTGTTCTGGTCAGCCCGGAAGAAGACGGGGAGTTCTACCAGCGGAACTTCTGATTTTTCCAGCTGACCATTCTTATTTTTGTCGCGTTTGAGTACCAGACGGAAGGCAACGGCCTGGGCACGGTTTTCCGCTTTGGCTTCCTCTCGAGGAACCGCAACATTGAAATAGCCGATCATCATTTCATTCCAGGTCTGATCGCCCCAGTAAACCGGTTTATCAGGATCCGGGTTGGAAAGATTGCTGTCCGAGTTATTGAAGTGTGCGACACAATGGATGTAGTCGCCGGGCTCAAGAGGAATCGGCTTTTCAATCTTGTAGGCTGTCTGCCAGTTGAAATCAAAGGCAGGCACATCGAGTAGTACTTCGCCCGGTCCATCCGGTGTTTTCCGCAATTCATAGCGGAACGATTTGCCGCGGAGGTGCATGTGGGGCATGAAGCCCAGCAGGAGCATATTGCGATCGCTGGGAGGGGAAGTGCCTTCGATTTTAAAATTGTCGTCGTTGGCATCGATGGGGAACTTGCGTCGGGTGAACTCATGATTCAGCACGTGCGCGGTCATGACCTGGTGTGTGACTTTGGATTCATCGGTAAAGACCAGTCCGACTTTGCTGCGATCCTCCTGTTCGGTGCCGATGGGAGTGTAGTGCATTTGAAAGACCAGCTTGGAACCGGCGGGAACTTTCTTGGCCATCCCCTCGGGCAACATGACTTCCCGTGAACCGGGTACATAACCGACGAGGAACTGATCGCCTTCACCGAACACGCGAACCCGTTTCCCCTGAGGAGGTCGCGCGAAGACGAGAATATGATGCACGACCGCCCGATTGCCTGGCAGGGCTTCTGCACCAGTGAGCCATTTGTCCTCTTTGAAGCCGGGATCGACAGTGAAATACTGATATTTGACGCCCCGTTTGCCTGCCTGTGCCGGGACCGTAAATGGTTTGTCATCCATATAGAAAACGGCATCTGGCTTCTGGGGCAGTTTCCAGCCGGTCACGTACGTACGTGGTTCGGGCAGTTCTTTGGGATCTCCCTCGGGAGCGCCGTTTTCTACCCACTGGTAGATGAGTTCTTTTTCCGCTTTGGACAGACTGCGATCATTGGAGAATTTTCCGTGAGCGGGGTCGGCGTGCCAGGGAGGCATCCGCTGATCGCGAACGACCTCGGCGATGGTTTCGGCCCAGCCGGCCACTTCTTCGTATTCGGTCAGTTCGAACGGTGCAATTTCGCCTTGTCGATGGCACTCGACACAATGCTTCTGCAACAGGCGTGCGATCTGATTAGAATACGTGACGCTGCTGTTGGGATCCGGTTCCCGGATCCGACCAATGAAACAACCCAGCGGTTTCGTGGAAGCGACACTGACCGGTTTCCCGGCGAGCAGTTCTGTGATCGCAATTTTCAGGTCCTGGCGTTTGGGTTCGTCGCGGATGTAACCGACGCCGTACTGATCGTCGACACGACCGTGGTAGCGGACTGTTCTCTGCTGATCGAGCAGAAAGATTTCCGGGGTCCGCACGGCACCGATCTGATCAGCCACGTGGTTGCCCGGATCTTTGAGCACGGGGAACTTGATCCCATGCTTGCGGGCATACGCGGCGATTTCGGTCAGTGAGTCCTGCTGGTTGGACATGATGGCATAAAAAGCTACGCCCTGGGTCTCGTATTCGTCAGCCAGTTTCTGCAGACGATCGCCGTAGAGCTTGGCCAGCGGACATTCTGTTCCCAGAAACGCCAGGACGACCAGTTTCTGATCGCGGGCGTCTTCCAGTTGCACCTGTTTGCCTCGAAAATCCTGCAGTTTGAAGTTGTCGACTGATTTGCCCACCAGCGACTCTGTGGGCTCGGCCAGAAGAGTGGGAGTGAACAGCAAGCAGGACAGGAAACCCGGTATTAGACGATAGAAGCCTCTCATTCGACCTTGAACTCCCCTCTCGACTCAGATTTAATGATGGGCGCTGGTTAAGTCTGCGAAATGGTTCGACGCGAATTGAACCCTCAAGATACACCAGAGTAGTGGCCTTCGTAGATAGAAATACTGTTAAAATACGAAGAAGCACTAATATTAACTCTCCCTTGCCCGGTAATACCCATGCGCGGCCGATTCTGTTTCAGAAATCCAGGGAAAGAATTTTGTTTTCCATTATACAATAGATCAGTATCGGGGTAAATATCAGTGATAGTCGGGCTGGGAACAGACATCGTCGAAATTTCACGCATCGGTCAAATGATTGAGCGGCATGGAGATACCTTTCTCAAGCGTGTCTTCACGGAAAGTGAAAACGAGTACTGCGGCACCAAGAAGAACAAGGAACAGCATTACGCGGGACGATGGGCGGCCAAAGAAGCGGTGATGAAGACGCTGGGGACCGGCTTTGTGAAGGGGATCGGCTGGAAAGAGATTGAAGTGGTCAACCTGAAGAGTGGCAAGCCGACCATTGTGATTTCCGGAGGCGTAGAACAGTATGCGGGGGAACTCGGAATCGAGGAGATTCTGATCACAATCTCCCACAGCCGGGAATTTGCGACAGCCACGGCAATCGCTGTCGGAAAAATGCCGCTCGCCTGAAGTTCTGAGATCAGCTCTGCTTGAGACTCAGAATTTTCTCGATGTGCGGCAGCTGGTGTTTCTCCAGATGATCGACGAGCGTGGCCGGTGTTTCATCGGCAATGATCAGATCGCGATATTTCGGTTTAATGAATTCGGTTTCGATACAATGCTCGACCAGATTCAGAAGCGGATCGTAAAAACCTGAGGTGTTGAGTAATCCGATCGGCTTGAGATAGATGCCGAGTTGAACCCAGGAGACGACCTCGAAGAGTTCTTCAAGTGTACCGAAGCCACCCGGCATCGCGATGAACGCGTCAGAACATTCAGCCATTTTCGCTTTGCGCGTATGCATGTCTTCCACGATGTGCATTTCTTCCACTCCCGGATGGAGCAGTTCCCGAGTGGCCAGTTGTCTCGGAATAACGCCGATCACTTTACCGCCGGCTGCGAGTACGGCGTCCGCAATGATGCCCATCAGTCCTACACTGCCGCCGCCGTAAACCAGCGTGATGTTTCGTTCGGCCAGCAGTCGTCCCAGTTCCTGAGCTGACTCATGGTATTGAGGATCGCTGCCGGATTTCGAGCCGCAGAATACGCAGATGCTGTTGATCTTACTCATGCCCCGGTTCCATCGGCTGCCTGATCGTTATCAGACGCAGGTTCTTCCTTGTCCTTCTCGACGTTCTTGTTTTCCGCACTGTTATCAACGAACGTTCCCGGTTTGATCTGCGGGCCGCGCTGATGTTGTTTGAGGATGGCCTGAAGCTGGTCCATGTCCATGACTTCGCATTCAAGCAGTTCCTGGGTCAGGTGCTCGAGCAGTTCGCGTCGTTCATCCAGGACTTCGTAAGCGATCTTCGCGCATTGATCGATGATCCGCCGGATTTCCAGATCGATTTCCCGCAGCGTATTTTCGCTGTGAACGCTTTCGGAACCTGAGGAGGTATCACCGAGGAAGGGAGACCGACGGGTTTCGCTGTAATGTACGCGTCCCAGTTTGGCACTCATACCGAACTCCGTCACCATGCGGCGTGCGAGATCGGTTGCCCGCTGCAGGTCGTTCTGAGCACCGGTGGATGTTTCCTGGTAGATAATTTCTTCGGCAGCGATGCCTCCGAGGAGCACGCAAATGCGGTTTTCCAGTTCGCTCTGGGTGACCAGCTGTTTTTCTTCTTCGGGTCTTTGCAGAGTATATCCCAAGGCACCGAGACCACGGGGAACGATCGAAATCTTGTGAACCGGATCCACGTTGGGCAGCGAACAGGCCACCAGGGCATGACCACATTCGTGGTAAGCGACCCGGTTCTTTTCGTCTTCGTGAATCAGGCGAGTTGATTTTTCCAGACCGGCAACCACGCGTTCCACGCCTTCTTCGCATTCCCGCATCGTCACTGCTTCTTTGTTATTACGGGCAGCGAGCAGGGCAGCTTCATTGATCAGGTTGGCTAGATCCGCACCGACGAAGCCGGGGGTAATTTTGGCAATGTGCTGCAGGTTGACCGACTCGTCCATTTTGACTTTGGCACTGTGAACTTTGAGGATGGCTTCGCGGCCGCGAACATCGGGACGGTCGACCAGAACATGCCGGTCAAAACGACCGGGACGCATCAAGGCGGGGTCCAGAGTTTCGGGACGGTTGGTCGCCCCCATGACGATCACACTCTGATCGGAGCCGAACCCGTCCATCTCAACGAGCAGGGCGTTGAGTGTCTGTTCGCGTTCATCATGACCGCCGGGCATCCCGCTGCCACGCGTTTTACCCAGGGCATCGAGCTCATCGATAAAGATGATGGCCGGTGAGCGCTGAGCTGCCTGCTGGAACATATCCCGCACGCGAGCGGCACCCACGCCGACAAACATTTCGACGAAGTCTGAACCGGAGAGTCCGAAGAAGGGGACACCCGCTTCGCCGGCAACGGCTTTGGCGAGCATGGTTTTACCGGTTCCCGGAGGACCGACGAGCAGTACCCCTTTGGGAATCCGGCCCCCGAGTGCCTGATACTTGGCCGGCGTTTTCAGGAACTCGACAACCTCGCGGAGTTCTTCGACGGCTTCTTCGATCCCGGCTACATCATTGAATGTGACTTCGATATCATCCTGGGCGTACATCCGTCCGCGACTGCGTCCGAAGGACATCGGCGACCCTGCGCCGCCCATCCGCCGGAAGAGATAGATGACGAAAATGAGCAGGACGACTGGAAAGAAGAGCACCGCAATCAGCGATTCCCACTCGGAGGGCCGACTCTCGGAGTCGACAATAATGTTTTTACCTTCGAGCTTAGTCTGCAGTTGTGCGCGGGCTTCCTGCGGAATTCCCCAGACCGGGATGTAGTAATTTTTAGTTGTATTGGCGAGTGTCCCTTTTTCGGAGCCTTCCTGTTTCGGCTGATCCTGGAACACGATGTAGTCAGTGCCGAACTTCAGCTCGTGCACGTTTGTTTTATTGTATTTCCCGTCATCCAGTCCTTTGACGAAATCGCCGAACTTGATTTTTTCGCCACGCTTATTGTTGGAGACCACTGAGAGTGTGATGAACAGGATCAGCCCGCCGACCACGAGATACCAGAGTGCATTACTTTTGGGACCTTTGGGTTCGGGGCGACGGCCATCGCCTTTGGGATTGCGTTCAGGGGGAGTGGGACGTTCTCTGCGGTTCGACTGTTTCGGATCCAAGTTGGGCATGGGATTATTTATCTCTATCAGAGGAGTGTGCTGAGCTGGTCAAGGGAAGCGGAAGGCCGAACTGAACATTATGCCAGACGCAGCAATTCCTGGATTTCTATCAGTATCATGAGTTGAAAGGATCTTAACACAGAATGCATCTATGTTTTATTGTAAATGTATGTCCTTTCGACAAGGGGGTCAATCAAAGCTTTGCCTAGAAATGCGTGTTCCTGGCTTTGGTCCACGCTGAAAAGGCTCCGGTAGGGACTGAATGCCTCTTGCCATGTTTAATTATTACGCCTAAAATGCGGTTTCGTTGGTGGTTAGGGCAAAAAAACAGAACCAAGGCATGTCTTTTTTCCACTCTGCTTTAAGAATTGAAACAACAGTCAATCTGTCCGACTGAGGATGAAATAACAGGGTCGAATGAAGCAAATAGCCGTTCTCGGGTCTACGGGGTCCATTGGCACGAGTACACTGGATGTAATTGCCGCCCATGCAGAGGAGATGCAGTTGACGGCTATCACTGCGCACAGCAGCTGGCAACAACTGGCAGAGCAGGCTCAGCAGTTCCGCCCGCGCTGGGCTGTGGTGAGCAATTCCGACCTGAAATCAGCCGTTGATCTGAGTGCATTCCCCAGTGAAACCGAAGTCCTGTTCGGTGATGAGCAAATCGAGCGGGTTGCTGCTGCAGACGAGATCGACACTGTGATTTGTGGCATTGTCGGAGCGGCAGGACTGAAGGGTGCCTGGGCGGCGATTGAGTCTGGCAAGACGATTGGCATCGCGAACAAAGAGACATTAGTCGTTGCTGGGCCACTGATTATGGATCTGGCAGAGCGGAGCGGGGCAACCCTGCTGCCCGTCGACAGTGAACACAGTGCCATCTACCAGGCGTTGCAGGCGGGATCGGCTTCCGAAGTGAAGCAGGTCATCCTGACCGCCAGTGGCGGGCCGTTTCGGGGAGCGAGCCCCGCGGATCTGGAAGACGTCACCCCGGAGAAAGCCCTGGCACATCCGACCTGGGACATGGGACCGAAAATTACCATCGATTCTGCCACGATGATGAATAAAGCCCTGGAGCTGATTGAAGCCAAATGGCTGTTTCAGCTGACCGTGGATCAGATTTCCGTGGTTGTGCATCCCCAGTCGATTGTGCATTCGATGGTGGAATTTGTGGACGGATCTGTAATTGCCCAGCTTTCGCCTCCCGATATGAGGCTTCCCATTCAGTACGCACTTACGTATCCTGTTAGGATGGAAGGTCTGAACCCTCCAATGGACTGGAGCCGTGCTTTTGAACTCAGCTTTGAGCCACCTGATCTGGAAGCATTTCCCGCCTTGCGACTGGGAATTGAAGTCGCGGAGCAGGGGGGAACATGCGGTGCCGTCCTGAATGCAGCTAACGAAGCAGCCGTAGAACGTTTTTTAACGGGTGATTTGCGTTTCAGTGATATCGCGACCTCCTGTGAACAAGTATTAAAATCACATCAATACGAACCCCACCCCAGTCTGGATAAACTGTTTGAACTGGATTACTGGGCCCGTGAGGAGATAAAAAGGTGGAAGTCATGTTGACCAGTCTGTTAATTGGAGCAACTTTACTCGGCAAAGTGACCAACATTGCCATGGTGGCCATCGGTCTGGGGCTGGTCATTTTCTTTCACGAACTGGGCCACTTCGCAGTCGCCAAGTGGTGTGATGTGAAAGTGGAGCGGTTCAGTATCGGCTTTGGTCCGATCATCAAAAGTTTTAAACACGGGGAAACCGAATACGCGCTGTCGTGGATTCCCTTTGGTGGTTACGTGAAGATGCTGGGACAGGACGATGTCGACCCCAGCCAGTTAACGAGCGAGGAGATCGCCCTCGATCCGCGCTCCTATTCCGCCAAACCTGTTTACCAGCGAATGGGCATCATCTCTGCCGGCGTGATTATGAATATCATTACCGGGATGCTGTTCTTTGCCTTCGCGTTTCGCCTCGGCGTCGCTTCGACTCCCTGTGTAGTCGGTGCTGCCATTCCAGGCATGCCTGCCTGGGAAGCCGGGATTCAACCGGGCGATGTGATTACGAAAATCAACGGTGAAAAAACCAATTCCTTCATGGATATCATCCGCAGCAGTGCCTTCAGCGATGGTGATATCAAGATGGAAGGGATCCACCCGAATGGAGAGAAGTTCGAAGTGGACATTACGCCGGACCGGACGGGGACCCGTCCCCAGATTGGTCTGCTGCAGTCACAGAGTCTGCAGATTCCTGTCTATGAAGATCCTGGCATGAGCGTCACTGCAAAGGGAACCGCTGCTTCAAAAGCGGAACCCGCTTACCAGCCGGGAGACACGTTTGTCACTATCGACGGTAAACCGGTCGAAAACTATGCCCAGCTGCAACGGCTGTTTGCCGCCCGCAGTTCCGAAACACTGAAAACGGGCGTGACACGCAAGGGTGCTTCCGAGTCTGAAGTTGTGGAGATCACAGTCGGTAACAACCCGTTCCACACCCTGGGACTGTGGATGGATATCGGGCCGATCGAATCGATTCAGAAAGGCTCACCCGCTGATCGTGCCGGCTTGAAAGCCGGTGACAAGATTACCCATATCGATGGTCAGGATGTTGGCAAGGTGATCAATCCGCTGCGTCTGCCCAATTATTTTTCTTCGCGTGCCGGCGAGACCGTCCCGATTGTTGTAAGCCGAGCCCAGGATGGAGCGCAGCCTGCTGAGGTCAATCTGAACGTTGTGCCTCTGGATAATCCTGCCTGGCTGGAACATCCGATTTTTTCCAACACACCTCTGTCGGTGGGCTCACTGGGAATCGCCTTCCACGTGATTCCGACGACGCTGAAGGTCGAAGAAGGCAGCCCGGCACACAAAGCAGGTATTGAAGCTGATGCGCATATTAAAAAAATCAGAATCATGCCTCCGGAAGGTGAACCGTTGAGTGAGTGGCAGGGACTGGAAGAAGTCAGCTATGAATTTGACGATAAGAACATGAACTGGGCGAATGCGTTCTGGGAAATGCAGGTACGACCAGGCTGGCCCGTTGAATTGACCTACAGTCATAAAGGACAAATCAAACAGGCCAAGTTGACTCCCTGGGTCAATCCGAATCAGGAAGAAGGCCAGCAATGGTCACTGCCGGTCCGGGGTATCAAGCTGCAGACGCTGCGGGAAACCCAGCAGGCACAGAGTATGGGCCAGGCGCTGGGAATGGGTGTGCAATACACGACGAATTCCGCCAAGGACATTTACCTTACCCTGCGAAGCCTGTTTACCGGTCGCGTGTCACCTCTGGAACTGAGCGGCCCGGTCACCATCGCCAAGGTGGCATACGAAGTTTCAAACGACGGCTATTCGCAGTTGCTGCTGTTCCTCGGTTTTCTGAGCGTCAACCTGGCGGTGCTGAACTTCCTGCCGATCCCGGTTCTGGATGGCGGGCACATGGTCTTTTTGTGCTGGGAAGGCATCACCCGCAAGCGTCCCAACGAGCAGGTTCTGGCTGCAGCAACCTACGTCGGCATGATCTTTGTGCTGGGGCTGATGATCTTCGTCCTCTATCTGGATATTTTCCTGTAAGCTGAAATGAAATTTATTTGGGCACTGCAGCTTCTTCTGTTAAGCTGATAGGAGAGTCAGCGACCTCGAAGGGGGTCTCTGACTCATTGCTCAGATAGTAACGTTGCAGGATGTGGGAGAAAGAAACGATGGCGGCAGGTCGCTCCCCTCGTGGTTCAGGAGATCAGGCAGCAGCCTGGCTGGCGACAGTTTTTACACTCATGGGTGGATTGTTCGCCTGTGTGTTCGTGGTCGTCACCAGTGGCGAACCGCCGGGCAGGCCGATGATGATTGCCATCGGCGTAATCACCGTTTTGCTGCTGTTATCGTGGCTGTTGCGCGACAAACCACCGGAAGCACGCCAGGAATCGCTTAAGCTCTGGCACTGGTGGAAGAAAGAAGAAAACGATACTTACGAGTATACGCCCCGTCCCCGCAAGCGAAACAGCCAGACGCAGTACGGGAACAATCAGCCGCCTACACTCGAATCCATTCGGGAAGCGGTCGATGAACAGCGGACCTGGGTTCCCTCAATTCGGAACATGAAACAGTCTGATGACTCAGCGACTGGCCAGGGCAATTCCCCTGACCAGCCGGGTTAGTTTCGGCAGCGGCTTAGCGGAAGCGAGAGAAGAGTCCGCCGCGGCGACGGGCCTGTGAGGAATAGTCCCGGGACTGATTATTGTTCTGCTGATACTGTGGCTGCTGATGGTACTGGGCCGGGTTCTGCTGACGGAAGCGTTCTGAGTAGCCCACGATCGGATCAGCGGCAACAGGTTCCTTGAACTCTTTCGACTTCGCCAGTTCTTCAAGGTACTGGGCATACTCGGGGCGAGTGCGTTCCCGGTAGATGACCAGCGAATCGATGGCGTGGTACATTCCGCCTGGTTCCAGTGGCTGTTTTTTGTATTCAATCAAATCGGTGGCGATCCGGTAGACAGCACTACGGACCCATGGTTCATTCAACCGGTTTTGTGGCAGGGCTTCCATGATGAACTCAAGCGTGTGGCCGGTGGTGGAAACACGTTTGTTGACATCGCTGGCGTATTCAGGACCTTCGAAATATTTGGAGGAGAATGAACCGTCACGATTCTGCATGGAGCGGGCATATTCGATGTATTGACGCACTCGCATGCTGGCTTCCAGCCAGGTCCCCCGCAGATGTTTCTGATCGCGGGAGTAGCAGTTGACGGCACTGGCCAGAGCGAACAGTCCGTGAGTTCCACCGCAGGCAGAGCGAGTCGGTTCGGACTGCATCTGAACCCGAACCAGTTTCTCCATGCTCCACTCTTCATTCCGCTCGCTGACCCATTCGGTGTCCCAGGGGAGGTAGCGTGAGAATGCCCACAGAGTCCAGGTGATTTCTTCGTCGGTATTCACTTCTGCTTTGGCGTTGCGGATCATGTCTTCAATGGTGACGATCTTTTCGCCGGTGTTGAATTTATGATCGAGGGGCACGCCGGCCATGGCATAGAAAGCCAGGAACTGGTTGGGGTGACCTTCAAAAGCGTAAGGTTCGGTGAAGGGGTGTCCCTTCGCGCCATTTTCGGTAGTGATGAACCAGGGGCGGCCGCGAAAGCTGGGACCGGTGGAGACCCAGTCCAGAGCCCGTACCTTTTCATTATTTTGATACAGTGAGTATTCCCAGCGGAGAGCCAGAATCCCGTGAGCGATCTGCCAGGGTGTGTGGACTTCGGTGGATAGCATGCGACGATGTGAAACTTCGATGGCTTCATCGACGAGCTTATCCAGGGGATCCACAATTTCGGGAACCGGCGGAGGCTCGGGTTTCTTCATCGAAGGTTTGGAATCCTGGGCAATTCCCGGGAAAGGTTTCGGTTCGGGTACCGAAGCTTTCTTTGTCTTTTTATCAGCTTCTGATTTGTCAGTGGCGTCTTCTGCAATCAGTTCGGGTTTACGGGCTTCTATACTGAATTCCGGCTTCCGAGCGACCAACGGTTCTTCATTGTCAGCGTCAGTAGTGTTCACCTGTCTGATTTCACCCTGATCCTGTTCGAGATCGGGTACGAGCAGTTGCGGACCTGAATCACCCCACAGGTTACAGGTCAGTTGAAATACGGTGGCGAAAACAATGAGAGTTGAACATTTCATCCAAAGGTCGGGGGTCAGCCTTGAATTCATTTCCGTCTGCTTTCCAAATCTTCTGTATGTATTCTGAATGTTCCGGGAACTACAGTGAGCCTGTGTCTTTCCCGTTCTGATTCTGGGTGGATTCGTAGTTGTTTGCAGGATGCAATCTACAGTTCAGGTCCGCCCGAGAACCCGATGGGAACTGTCTGACTGCGATACATAGACTCAGTCTGATACGAATCTCAGGTGAGTAGAGAGAGTTGATTCGTATCCGAAGGAGTAGTGGCCCGGATTTTTGGAAACCGGAATGTAAGAATTATCGGTTCAACTAATTCGATCTGTTGACCGGGGTTTTTGAGAAAGCGCGGTCCAGCGCGACTTTCGAAAAAATCAAGTATCAATTACGTAAGATGGTGTATGTATTTTTGCCAGGGATCTATTTATGATGTTGGGAATCACCCACTTTCTCTTTTTGCAACGATTATTCCAGTCCTGATGGACTGGGGGAATTCTGCAAAATATGATTTTCTCTCGATTTTTAATCAAGCCAGAACCGTCCCGCATTCCGGTAGCGGGGATCAGATTGTCACCTGTTTGAGACAGCTGCATCCTGGTTTGCCGGCAGGATCGCCCGCTGACAGGCGCAACCAGAGACAGACAGATAATGACACCACTGTTGACAGCGATGAGTTGGAGTCCCTCCTACTGGCTTTTGGAGGTTTTTACTGCTGTCTGGTGCTTTGTAATGGGCTCCGTTATCGGCAGTTTTCTGAATGTGGTGATCTACCGGATGCCGCTGGGGCTGAATATTTCCAAACCGAAGTCCCGCTGCCCCTTCTGTGAAACCCCCATTCGCACGCGGGATAATCTGCCGATCCTGGGCTGGTTGCTGCTGCGAGGTAAATGCCGCGACTGCCAGGCTCCCATCCCGGCACGTTACCCGATTGTGGAAGCCCTGGTCGGTGTCGTTTTCCTGCTGCTTTATCTCGCGATTGTGCACTCGGGAGGAGCTCTGCTGCCTTATCGGACTCCGAACCGCTTTTCGGGGGGTTATCAGATTCTGGAAGGGCGGACCTGGGACCTGATCGCGCTGGCCGTCTATTACTGTTACCTGTTTATCGTCGTGGTGGCTGCCGCCTATATTCAATATGACCGCCAGCTGATTCCGCGCCGCCTGTTGTTCTGGTGCCTGGGGATTGGCCTCGTTGCGGGGTGCCTGATTCCAGAACTCCATCCGGTTCCTGCCCAGGTTTCCATTCAGACGAACCAGTCATCGACGGAAATCATGCTAAGTGAGCTGCGCTATCATGGCGCGCTGCATGTCAGCTTTGAACTCAGTTCGGTGCTGACGGTCTGCTGGGGACTGTTATATGGTTTGATCGTGGGAATTTTATTCTGCTGGCGGAACCTGTTTCAGCCGGGAGAGCATCCAACACTGTTCCCGCCGCGGACGCTGTGGCTGCTGGTTCTGATGGGAGTTTACCTGGGCTGGCAGCAGGTGGTCAGTGTAGGATTTCTGTCTGCTTTGATCCTCTGTCTGGTTCAACTGGTTTTCTGGAAGCGGGACTCATTCTGTGCCAAATTACCGGCTGCGGCTTTTCTTTACGGCGCATTGACGCTACAACTGTTAATGGGTGGATATTTGACAATCCTGCCCAACCAAACAGGTTACCTGACTTATCTATTCGTAACTGGTGGTCAGATCGTGGCAATTCCGCTGCTGACTGGCCTCTCTGAAGCTGCATATCGAAACCGAGAAAACACCAACTCAGCGCAGGATCAGATACCATTCGATGAATCCTCAACCCTCACATCCTGAAGCGGGATTACCTTCCCTGGTAAAAGAAGCATTACAGGAGGGAAACTGTATTCAAATGGTGTTGAGCAAGCCGATCAAAAAAAAGGCGGCGGCCCGGCGGAAGGTTTCGATCAGACCGGTGCTGATTCGAGATAAGCAGCATTATCAACTCTCGTTCACACGGGGCCAGCAGGAAGTTCACGAAAACCTGCTGCCCGGAGAGACGATTCAACGAGTGGAGCAACTGTGGGAAGATCTGTTTCTGGAAGGTTATCTGTTTACAAATGAGGCAGACTATCACTTACAGAAAACGAACAAGGGGCCTGTGCAGTTGAAGAAGCACGCTCCGACCAAAGCCCAACCCGAGCAGGTGACGTCACACAACCGCGCGAAACAGTACCTGATCCCGGAGGGCGTGCATTGTCCCTTTCTGGAAGAGATCGGGGTGATGTCGCGCAATGGAAAAGTGAAGGCTGCACAGTACCGCAAGTTTCGCCAGATCAACCGTTATCTTGAATTCATCAACGATATCGTTGCGGCGCTGCCTGAAGACGGCACACTCCAGATCACAGACTTTGGCTGCGGTAAAAGTTATCTCACGTTTGCCACCCATCATTTTTTCACCTCGATCCTGCAGCGTGATGTGAACATCACGGGACTCGACCTGAAGCGATCGGTGGTCGAACACTGCCAGCAGATTGCAGAGAACCTGGATTGTCGGGGACTCTCTTTTAAAACGGGTGACATCGCTGCCTTTCAGAATGAACAGGGCCATTGCGATCTCTCGATCTCTTTACATGCCTGCGATACCGCCACTGATGCCGCCCTTGCTGCCGCTGTCCAGGCGGATGCGAGTGTGATCCTTGCGGTTCCCTGCTGCCAGAATGAAATTTACCAGCAGATCACAAGTCAATCTGCAGAGGGTCTGCTGAAACACGGGATTCTCAAAGAAAAGACAGCGGCCCTGCTGACGGATGCACTCCGTTCACAGGTGCTGGAGATCTGTGGATATCGCACACAGGTCATCGAGTTCATTGATACACAACACACTCCCAAAAATCTGCTCATCAAAGCGGTCAAACGTACTGCTCCCCTGACAGACTCCGATCTCCAACAGGCGGTACAGGAGTATGAATCATTAAAAACCCAGTTCGGGATTTCTGCATTTGCACTGGAACGCTCGCTGGGAGATCACTTTAAGCAACTGTGTCAATCTGCTGTGAAAGACAGTGCCGGATAAGTTATGCTCGAGGATTTTGAGTCAACACCACCCAAAACCAGACGTGTCAAACCGGGCCTGATCCTGTTTCTGTGCATCGTGCTGGTTTCCGGGCTGTTCATTTATCGCATACAAAGTCGACATCAGCTGCCCGAACAGGCCACCGCAGAGAAGCAGACGGTGGAACCAGAGTTGACCGCAGAGGATTCGACAGAGGAAGAGGCTGAAGAAAAACCGACTTCGATTGAGGATCCCGTGACTCCCTCAGCGGAGACCGTACTGACGCAGACCGCGCATCGTCAGCCATTGCTGCCTGATGAGGAGACGGTAAAACAGGGAGAGCTCGACTCGACCAGTTGGCAGAATCCGTTCTATCGCCTGCTCTGGAAAAACTCAGGCTGGAAGTTTACCGATGAAGGGATGGAGTCACCAGCGGACCAGTTCTGTATCGCGACGTTTATCCGTCCTTACAAAAAGATCAGCGTTAGTTTTCGCGTCGACGTCACACAGGCGTTCCCCGATTTTGAACTGCAGTTGCTGACTAGGGATCCCGCGCAGCCAGACCAGGTCCTGGTCGCGAGCCAGATCCATTTTCAGAATACGGGAGTCACAGTCACCGCTGCCGGACAGAAGACGAAAACCGAGCTCAAGAGTGTGAAAGTGGATCTGCAACAGTCTCAACCCGGCAGCGTGCCTGTGCGGCTGGTGGGAACCGGAAACCGGTTTGTGATCAGCATTGGCCGTAGGCGGATCCTCACATGCGCCCAGCCTGCGACTCAATCCGGGAAAGAGTGCTATCTCTGCTTCATGGCAGACAAACAGCCAGTGCGGATTACGGCACTGCGTCTGGAAGGTGAGTAGAGCTCTCCTGGTGCCGGGCATCTCGGGCCTAATAAACCCTGATTTCCCCTGAGCATCTGACAAAAACTTGCATTTCGGTAATTCCGCTGGTAATCTGATATTTAAGATACTTTACGATCGGGCGACCTTCCCCGCTTCTCCAGCAGACCAGATTTTTGCCTCGTCATCCGCGTTGTTCTGATGTTACTCCCGGCTCGCGAAAATCAGGCTCATTTTTTGTATCAGGTTCTTTCATGCGGAATTTGTCAGGAGTTGTGACCACCGCTGCCTGTATCCTGCTGATCGCAGTACAGACGGCTACCGCTGCAGACCAGAAGTCTCAGGTCGATTTTGAAAAACAGATCCGACCGTTGCTCAAGCAGCACTGCTATGACTGCCACTCCCAGGGGGCAGAGGAATCCGGCTTACGCGTGGACTACGGCGCCAACCTGATCAAAGGAGGCGATCGAGGACCGGCGGTCGTACCCGGCAAACGCGACGAAAGCCTGTTGTACCTGAGCCTGAAAGGGGAGGGTAAAATCCCGCGGATGCCCCACGATCTGCCGCCACTCAAACCAGCTGCGATCGAGTTGATCGGCCGTTGGATTGATGCCGGGGGCGCCATCCCTGCCAGCGAACAAAATCTGCAGACCGTTGATGCCTCAACAGATCACTGGTCGTTCCAGCCGATTGAGCGGCCCGAACCTCCTCAAGTCAAACAGAAAAGCTGGGGACGGAATCCGATCGATGCGTTTATTCTGCATCGCCTGGAGGTACAACAACTCAAGCCGTCCCCCGAGGCGGATCGAACGACACTCATCCGTCGCCTGAGTCTGGATCTGACGGGACTGCCTCCGTCGGTGGAACAGGTACAGGAATTCCTGGCGGATACGAAGCCTGGTGCTTACGAGCGTCTGGTGGATCGCCTGCTCGCCTCTCCGCATTACGGGGAACGCTGGGCCCGGCACTGGCTGGATGTAGCCCGGTACGCCGATTCCAACGGCTTCACCATTGATGGTCCCCGATCGATCTGGAAGTACCGGGACTGGGTCATCGAGGCGATCAATGCCAACATGCCCTTCGATCAGTTTGTCACCGAACAACTGGCGGGCGACCTGCTCCCCAAACCTACGACAGAGCAGTTGATCGCGACCGGCTTTCATCGCAATACACTCATCAATCAGGAAGGGGGCACCAACCCGGAACAGTTTCGTGTGGAAGCAGTGGTGGATCGTGTGAATACCACGGGGGCGGCCTTCCTCGGACTGACGGTAGGTTGTGCCCAATGCCACAAACACAAGTATGATCCCATTACCCAGCGGGACTTCTATCAGCTGTATGCGATTTTCAACAGCACCGCAGATATCAACAGCGCGCCCCCCACACTGCCATTACCTACTGAGCAACAGCAGACCGAACAGAAAGAGTTGAAGCAGGAAATCGCGAAACTCACCAAACAACTGGAAGAACGCAAACAAGCACTGGAACCGAAGTTCGCTGCCTGGAAAGAACGTCTGCAGCAGGACCTGCAACAGTCAGAGCAGCAGTGGAGCGTTCTCGCACCGGGATCGATCCAATCCATAAATGGAGCCACGCTCACCGTTCTTGAAGACCATTCACTGCTCGCAGGGGGGAAGATTCCTGCATTTGATACGTATGTCGTCGAAACCGCAGCGATCCCACCAGGAACCTCCGGTCTGCGGCTGGAAGTACTGACTCACGAGAGTCTGCCGCGCAAGGGGCCGGGCTGGGCCGGAAACGGAAACTTTGTGCTGGATGAAGTGACTGTGGAAATGGCAGAGCAGACTGAAGCGGGCTGGTCTGACTTTCAGCCGGTCAAGCTGATCCAGGCAACCGCCGATCATTCGCAGGATAAATTCCCCGCCAGCAACCTGGTAGACGGGGATCCCAAAACCGGCTGGGCCATTAATACCGGCAAGGGGAGTATGAACGTCGACCGGCGGGCGATACTCAAGCTCAAAGAACCGATCGAAGTCAAACAGCCGGTCAAACTGCGGGTGACCCTGACGCATACACGGAATGCAAAATACAATGTCGGTCGCTTCCGACTCGCGGCAACCACGGTGGCCCCGGAAGTCTTAAACATCAAACCTGAAATTTTGGCGATCCTGAAACAGCCAGAGGACAAATGGGACGCGAAACAGAAAACGACCGTGGAAGAGGCCTTTCACCAGTCGGATTCGCAATGGCTGGCTCTGAATCAGCGCCTGACAAAACAGAAGGCGGCACAGACCAAGGTCAACAAAGCGATTGTGACCACCATGATCATGCGGGAGCTGCCCAAGCCGCGGGAAACCTTCATCCTGCTGCGAGGGAATTTCCTGGATCCGGGTGCGAAGGTCAGTCCGGGTGTTCCCGCTGTGTTGCCGGCACTGCCTGAGGATGTTTCCCAACCGACGCGACTGGACCTCGCCCGGTGGCTGACCAGTGAAGAGCAACCGCTGACGGCTCGTGTGACAGTGAACCGATACTGGCAACGGTTCTTCGGCAGGGGCATTGTGGAAACCGAAAATGACTTCGGGACACAGGGTTCAGATCCCACGCATCCGGAACTGCTGGACTGGCTGGCTTCGGAATTCATGCGGCTTAACTGGGATGTGAAACAATTTCATAAACTGATTGTGACTTCTGCGACCTATCGGCAGGCATCTGACTTTAACCCGAATCATCAGGAAAAAGATCCGCGGAATCTGCTGTTATCTCGACAGAACCGGTTCCGAATGGAAGCGGAGTCGATTCGCGATCTGTTTCTGGCCAGTAGTGGTCTGTTGAGTCGTAAGATCGGCGGGCCGAGTGTCTATCCGCCCCAGCCGGAGGGGATTTACGTACTCACACAGAATAAGAAGAGCTGGCCGGAAGAGCAGAACGAAGACCGCTATCGGCGGGGCATGTATACGTATTTCTGGCGTTCGAGTCCGTATCCGATGCTGCCGACCTTCGATGCACCAAACAGTAATACCACTTGTACGCGACGGGTGCGTTCCAATACCCCCCTCCAGGCACTCACACTGGCCAATGATCATTCGCTGTTCGAACTGACTCAAGGGTTTGCACTCCGCATCCTGCAGGAAGGTCCTCCCTACGATGAAGGTCGCATCCGCGCCGCGTTTGAAATCTGCCTGTCCCGTGCCCCCTCTGATCGGGAGCTGGAAGTGATGACCGGCTATCTGCAGGAACAGCGTGCTCAGTTTAAACAGTCACCAGAGGCAGCGGCCCAGGTCGCGGCTGACGATTTACCCAAACAGATTGATGTGATCGAAGCGGCGAGCTGGACGGCGGTCGCCCGCGTGTTGATGAATCTGGATGAATTTATTACCAGGGAATAGTCCCCCCCTCAAACGGATGCCGGCAGCAAGACCTGACCGGCGGACCGGGAGAATCAGATGAATTTCGATGACCTGATGTTACGCGATCAGACACGACGTCACTTTTTCGAGAATTGCGCGATGGGTGCCGGGGCCATCGGTCTGGCTTCACTGATGCAGTCGGAACAACGCGCACAGGCCGGCACCGGCAAGTTGAATGGTACCCATCATCCGCCCAAAGCCAAAAATGTGATTTACATGTTTATGGCGGGGGGCCCCAGTCAGCTGGAGATGTTTGATTTCAAACCGAAGCTGCAGGAACTGGAAGGTAAGGTCATCCCCGAATCGTACGTGGAGGGCAAACAGTTTGCGTTTCTGAAAAAAGACGCCAAGCTGCTGGGCACGCGACGGAAATTCAAGAAGCACGGCGAATCGGGCATGGAACTCTCGGAAGTTGTTCCACACCTGGCTGAGGTCGCGGACGACATCACCGTACTGAAGAGTATGAAGACAGACGTCTTTAACCACGGTCCGGCCAAACTCTTCATGAATACCGGGACACAACAGTTTGGTCGCCCCAGCATGGGTGCCTGGGTAACTTACGGCATTGGCAGCGAGTCACAGAATCTGCCCGGGTTCGTCGTGCTACAATCCGGACCGCGGGGACCACGGGGTGGAGCGCCGCTGTGGGGCAGTGGTTTTCTGCCGACCACGTACCAGGGAGTCCCGTTCCTGAACGGAGCAGATCCGATATTAAATCTCTCCAGTCCTTCCGGGATCAACTCTGAGAGACAATCGGAATTCATTGATACGGTGAATCAATTGAACTCGCTTCGCCTGGAGAAGACGCGCGATCCGGAAATCGCCACTCGTATCTCTGCCTATGAAATGGCTTACCGCATGCAATCCAGTGCCCCCGAGTTGATGGATCTCTCGGGCGAGACGAAAGAGACACTCGATCTGTACGGCGTCGATCCCGCGAAACCTTCATTTGCCCGTAACTGTCTATTGGCGCGGCGGTTAGTGGAAAAAGGCTCTCGCTTCGTGCAGCTCTATCATACGGACTGGGATCATCATGGAAATAAAGGAACCGACCTGGAAGAATCGCTGGATGCCCGCTGTCTGGAAACCGATCAGGCGTCGGCTGCACTCGTGAAAGATCTTAAACAACGGGGGCTGCTGGATGATACGCTGGTCATCTGGGGGGGTGAATTTGGGCGGACTCCACAAGGTGAGCCCCGTGATCTGATTGGTCGCGATCATCATATCGATGCGTTTTCCATCTGGGTCGCCGGGGGTGGATCCAAGCCAGGTGTCACAATAGGAGAGACTGACGAGTTAGGCTACTATTCTGTCGAAGACACGATTCATGTACGTGACTTCCATGCGACGGTGCTACACCTCCTCGGCATCGATCACCATGAGCTTTCCTATTTTTACCAGGGTCTCGATTTCCGTTTAACGGGCGTGGAAGAAGCTCATGTCGTCGAGAAAATGCTGGCCTGAAACAGGGCTGTCGGCCCGGTCTGAAAAAAACTTGAGCGAAATATGAAGAAATCCTCTGGACAGATTTTTGCGTTTCCATTATCACTCGCCTCTCTCTCATCCATCTCTAAAACTTAATAGTTCACATCACACTAAATCTGTCGTTCTGACACTTAAAACCAACCCTAACCCCCAACGAATGCGGAGGCATGGATGCCACCGGAGTCTAAGACCGGTCTATCCGGAGCGATAATGCGCAATTCGGGTCTGATCTTCCCACTAGTCATAGTGAGTTCAGTCCTGGTGATCATTGCGCCTCTGCCTCCGCTGGTGATGGACCTGCTCTTGTCATGCAATATCACTGTTTCTGTAGTGATTTTGATGACCACGATTTACGTCACACGCCCGTTGGAATTCAGCGTGTTCCCGGCGATCCTGCTGGGTACCACACTGGCGCGGCTGGTGTTGAACGTAGCGACCACCCGTCTGATCTTAACCCGCGGAGCCGATGATGGTACCGCAGCGGCAGGCGGCGTGATTGAAGCCTTTGGTCAGTTCGTGGCAGGCGGTCATCTGGTTGTGGGTCTGATTATCTTCGTGATCCTGGTCACGATTCAGTTTATGGTGATTACCAAGGGTGCCACACGTATCAGTGAAGTGGCCGCCCGGTTCTCACTCGACAGTATGCCCGGTAAGCAGATGGCCATTGATGCCGACCTGAATGCCGGGTTGATCTCCTCAGAAGAAGCGAAAACCCGTCGCCAGGAAATCACCGAACAGGCTGACTTCTACGGTTCAATGGACGGTGCCAGTAAGTTTGTCCGTGGGGACTCGATTGCCAGTATCATCATCACGCTGATCAACGTGGTCGGCGGTCTGTATGTGGGCATGGTCGATCACGGCATGGAACTGTCGAAAGCAGCAACCGTGTTTACCACCCTGACGATCGGCGATGGTCTGGTAACCCAGGTGCCGGGCTTTTTGATCTCACTCGCCGCGGGTTTGATCGTTACCCGAACTTCAGTCGACAGTAACCTCCCCCGGGACGTCGTTAAACAGTTTTCCGGACATCCGGAAGCCCTGTTCCTCGCTTCAACCTTCCTGTTCGCTCTGGCGTTCACAGGACTGCCCGCCGGCCCAATGCTGGCTCTGGCCATCGGTTGTGCGGTTACGGGGATGATGCGACGCAAAGGGCAGCAGGCTACCGAAGTACAAAAACAGAAAGCGGAAACACAACAGCAGGAACAGCAACAACAGCCTGCCGAACCCAAACCGGAAGATCACCTGTTTGTCGATCCTCTCGAACTGGAACTGGGTGTCGGACTGTTGAGACTGGCCGACCCGGCAACCGGCGGCGATCTGCTGGATCGTGTGACCCGCATCCGACACAAAATTGCCCAGGAACTGGGAATCATTCTTCCCAAGGTTCGGATTCGCGACAACATCCGCCTGGGACAACGCGATTACCAGATCAAAATTCGCGACGTCGCTGTGGCCTGGGGTACGATCTATCCCGATGGTCTCCTCGCGATCGACACGGGAGCCACGAACGGTGATATCCCGGGTATCGACACCATCGAGCCGGCCTTCGGACGTCCCGCCAAGTGGATTGAACTGGGACAGAAAGAACGTGCTGAGCTGATGGGCTTTAATGTCGTCGAACCCTCGGCCGTTGCGATTACGCACCTGACCGAAGTCGTCCGCGAACACAGCAGCGAGTTGCTCACCCGGGAACAGGTTCACGGACTGGTTGAAAACCTGAAGGAATCGTCTCCCAAGGTTGTGGAAGAACTGATTCCCGACGTCCTCAAGATTTCTCAAGTCCAGCATGTACTTTCCAATCTGCTCCGTGAACGGGTACCAATTCGCGACCTGGAAACCATCCTGCAGACGCTGGGCGACTATGCAGACCGAACTAAAGAGCCGATGTTGCTCACCGAATATGTGCGGAATGGACTGGCCCGTTCCATCTGCCAGCAGTACCGCGACAGCAATCGTCTGTTGCGGGTCGTGACGCTCGATCCGGAACTGGAAGATGTGCTGATGTCGGGCATTGATTACAACGAGCATGGACTGGCAATCAAGCTGGCACCGCGGACGGGTGAGATCATCACCCAGGCGATTGCCGACCAGGTCGAACCTCTGGTTGCCATGGGCGGACACCCGATCGTGCTCTGTAATCCCCAGATCCGCGCCGGTCTGAAACAGATTACATCTCCGTTATTACCACGACTGGTCGTGTTAAGTCTGAATGAGATCACCCGTGACACCGATGTGGAAGCGATCGGTCAGGTTTCAGCAGATCGTCTGAAATCGAATGCGGTTGTGGGGGCAGCGTAGAGATAAACACGATTAACGGCAGTCATACACAACACTTAATTGAAACAAATACGATCCACTGAGATCAAACGTAAATAACCAAACAGGAACTGAAAACCATGTCAGATGTTCGCACTTTTAAAGCCGCCTCAATGCAGGAAGCATTGAAGCTGGTTCGCGAAGAAATGGGCAGCGACGCTGTGATCCTGCAGACAAAACAGGTGCCTGGCCGCAGAGGACTTCTGCCCTGGACCCGCACCAGAGAAGAATTTGAAATCACCGCAGGTCTGGGCATCAAAGTCCGCACACCTGCCGCCGTGCAGAATAACAGACGCCCCGCCAGTTCTCCGTTACAACATCGTGCTTCCAATCTCCAACCGGCGGGCGCCCGCAATGAATCCGTTTCTTACTCTGAACCACCGTCGCGTGAGTTACCCTCCGAACCGATCCAACGGACACCTGCTCCAGAAAGACGAGTCGAAGAAGACAACAGGCCGCCGGTTCACAATCGTCTCGAACAGCGTCTGCAGGATTCCCGTCCTCGACCAAGTCATGCATCGCAGCCGGCCTACGATCCCACTGAGGAATTTGCAGAAAAGCTGAATGCCATCCAGGAAATGCTGGAATCACTGGATCGCCGCACCCGCTCTCAACGCGTCACCGATGTTCCCCCGGAACTGTTTCACATTTACACGGATCTGATTGACGCTGAAGTAGACGAAACCATTGCTCACGATCTCGTCAGCCGCCTCAAAGAGCATGCGACTCCCGAACAACTCAAAGACACCCAGGCCAGTCAGTCCCTGTTAGCGGCACTGATTGAAGCGCAACTGGACTGTGCTTCCCCGATTCGTCCGCTGCCTGGTCAACGCAAAGTGGTGGCCCTGGTTGGCCCCACAGGTGTCGGTAAAACAACGACAATCGCCAAGCTGGCAGCGAATTTCCGTCTGCGTGATAACATTAAAATGGGCCTGATCACTGTCGACACTTACCGGATTGCCGCAGTCGAACAGTTGCGAACCTATGCGGAAATCATCGACCTGCCCATGAAAGTCGTAAGCACGCCACGGGAAATGCAGATGGCACTCGACGAGATGGTCGGACTGGACCTGGTCCTGATCGACACCGCGGGTCGCAGCCCGAGCGATGATCTGAAAATTCAGGAACTGGAAAGCCTGTTCCGCGATATCGCCATCGATGAAATCGCCCTGGTGATGAGCATGACTTCCAGCGTCCGCACTCTCGAAGCGATTGCCGAACGATTCAAAGTTGCCCGTCCGACATCCATGATATTGACGAAACTGGACGAAGCTCCCGTCATGGGCAGTCTGCTGACTCTGAGTCAGAAAGTCAAACTGCCGATTCAGTATCTGACTACGGGACAGGATGTCCCCGACGATATTGAACCGGCGAATGCTGCCCGGATCTCACGCCTGGTTCTGGGCGAAGACAAACTGCAATAATCTCACATCACCTCACTCACTTCCTTACCTGTCATTTCCATCACTTTAAAATAACCCTGTTTTTGAAGGTCAACCGATGGCTCCCGCTGTCAATGATTTCAATTTCGATCACGCCGATCTGCATACCGAAGTGTCTGCAGAACCGCAGTCCCTGTCTACCAGTTCGTCTCACGGCGATCAGGCGAAGGTACTGCGTGGACTGATGGAGCAGCGACAGCCGGGTGTGATTGACAAATCGAAATCGACACGCTGTCGCACCCTGGCGGTCTGCAGTGGTAAAGGGGGTGTGGGGAAATCGGTGATCTCACTGAACCTGGCACTGGCCCTGGCCAAAACCGGCGCTTCGGTCTGCCTGATGGACATCAACCTGGCGTTAGGTAACATCGACTTACTCTGTCGACTTAACGGTTACTGGAATCTCTCGCATGTGGTGAGTGGTGCCCGATCACTCAAGGAAATTCAACTGGCAGGACCGCTGGGCATCAACGTGATTACCGGCGCCAGCGGCCTGACTGATCTCGCGGACTGTTCAGAAGCAGTTCGCCGCGATGTACTGGGACAGATGCAGGAACTGGAAGCGACCCACGATTATCTGATTCTGGATAACGGTACCGGCATCCATCGCAGCATCCGCCAGTTCGTCACATCTGCAGACGATGTATTGATCGTGACGACTCCCGAACCAACGGCGATTGCGGATGCTTATGCTACGATCAAGTCCCTCTCAACAATTCAATCACTGGAAATCCAGACCCTGGTCAATCAATGCACTTCTCTCGACCAGGGCGACAAGGTATTTCAGCAACTCCAAAAAACTACCGAACTGTTTTTGCACACCGGTCTGAGTCAGGCAGGGCAGATCCCCCATGATCTACAGGTCGTTCAGTCGGTCTATGATCGGGATCCGCTGGTGCTCAGTCATCCGCAGAGCCCGGCTGCCGAGGCGATTTTCCGCCTGGCCCGGCATGTGATCGATGTGCGTAAAACAAAGGAACAAAACAAACAAGAGTCTTACTTTCCGCGACTTTGGCAGCGTCTGCTGGGTGAAGCCGCATAAACTTGAAAATCAGGATGGAAACACCGGGAACAGACTCTCTCATCTCTCTCATTCCCGTTCTTTCCTGGCCTTCAGGTCACGTCTAATTTGTAACCCCTGACAATTAATTCCATTCGCGTGCGTGCAGACGCTGGTTTGTTACTGCGCTATCCAACCAGTGTTCAAACCCAAACTTAGGGCCTGAACTCAGCGATCGCGTTACGCACCGGGAACGGGCTGAAATGTTAGGTTTTAACGATTAATCAAATTGTAGGAGAAAGGTTAAATTTTCTAAGGCAGGACACCGATATTAAAAGACAGAGGTGTGAAGTTCTCTCCTGAAAGTGAAGAGAGTTTCATCCCGACGTTTTTCGAACTCTATCCGGGAATATTCTGTGGCCCTGCATTATGCATTTCGATTATCGCTGATCGCTTTTGCGACTGAATCAGTACGAGGAATCATTTCTCATGCTGATTTCCTTGGAGCGACCCAATCCGCACTCATAGCTGCAGTCATATTTTTTGGTCTTGGCCTGGTGTTCGGTGAAGTTGCCTCCCGTCTGGTTGAAGAATCAGTACGGGCGAGTTTTGAAAAATGGAAAACAAATCCTGAATAAGAATATAAAGTAACCGCAGTCATTCATTTTATATCGTGCCTATTTGAAACGACTGTAAGTTGATCACGGAGGAGTAAATGGCCATCAAAGCCAGTGAAGAAATCGCAGAGATCTGGAAGGAATTCAAGCAGGATCAATCCAACCAGACACTCCGCAATAAATTGATTGAGCAATATGTTCCCCTGGTTCGTTATAATGCAGAACGAGTCTGGGCGAAGCTCCCTGAAGGGGTCGATTTAAACGACTTGATCTCAGCTGGTGTATTCGGGTTAATGGACGCGATTAATGCATTCGATCTGGAGCGGGGCGTTAAGTTTGAAACTTACTGCGTTCCCCGTATCCGTGGCGCCATGCTGGACGAACTGCGTACCATGGACTGGGTTCCCCGTCTGGTGCGGAGTAAGGCCAGTAAGCTGGAAGCAGCCCGTAAAGCTGCCGAAGCAGAACATGGTCGCCCGCCGGCGGACGAGGAAATTGCCCGGAAGATGCAGTTGTCTCGCAAAGAGTTCGAAAAACTCAAAAGCGAAGCCAACGCTGTCGGCCTGGTCAGCCTCAATAAAAAGTGGTATGAAACCGACAGCTACAAAGACGTACGGGAAGTGGATATTCTCGAGGATGCCAAGGGTGAAGATCCGACCAAGAGTATCCAGAAGCGGGATCTGATGCGACTGGTCACCAAGGGCCTGAACCGCAACGAACGCCTGATTATCATCCTGTATTACTACGAAGAACTGACCATGAAAGAAATCGGCAGCACCCTGGGTCTGTCCGAGTCGCGTGTCAGTCAGATGCATTCCAGCATTGTCAACCGCCTGAAAGAACAACTGGGCCGTCGACGACCCGAATTTGCATAATAACATTTGTCTTACTCCTCTAAGACACAAAAGGCCTCCAGCGGTATGGAGGCCTTTTTTTACGTCTGGACGTTAACGGACAATTTGTAAATTCCTGCGAGTTCTCGCGCGGTATACTCGAAATTGGTGCGCGATTCGATTTAGAATAGGCCCACAGGGAACATAAGTTCCGGCTCGTCGATTTTCGACCACTTGGGATTCCACTTACTTCAGACAGATAATCGGGGTGACAGGTCATTTCATGGAAGTTTCTCAGATTGAAGATTACTATCAGCGCTCACTGACAGAGGTGGGAAAAGTTCTCATGGGTCAGGAAGATCTGGTAGAAGGGGTGCTGATCGCCCTGTTCTGCGAGGGAAATGTGCTGATCGAAGGGGTTCCCGGCCTGGGTAAGACGTTGCTGGTCAATACCCTCAGCCACGTCCTCTCCAGCAGGTTCCGGCGGATTCAGTTCACTCCGGACCTGATGCCCTCCGACATCACCGGGCATACCGTGTATGACATGCACGAAAAGGTTTTCACGTTTAATGAAGGCCCCCTGTTTACCAACCTGCTGCTCGCGGATGAAGTCAACCGCGCCCCGGCGAAAACACAGTCGGCACTGCTGGAAGCGATGCAGGAACGCCAGGTCTCTGTGGATGGTAAAACCTATCCGCTGGAGCGTCCGTTCCTGACGATTGCCACCCAGAACCCGCTGGAGCAGGAAGGAACCTATCCGCTGCCTGAGGCGCAGCTGGACCGATTCATGTTCAAACTGCTGGTCGACTATCCAACACAGGACCAGGAAAACGCGATCCTCGATTTGTACGCGGCCGGTAAAGACAATCGCGATCTGAGCACCTTTGGTATCGAGCCGGTTCTGAATACGGAAACCATTCTGGAGATTCAGAGACGGGCCACTGAAATCATCGTGGAACCCTCGATCATCAATTACATCACTTCGATTGTCTCCCGCACCCGAGGCTGGCACACCATTGAAGTTGGTGCGAGTCCACGTGCCAGCGTGAACCTGTTGATCGGTTCGCGGGTGATGGCCGCCTGCCAGGGCCGCGACTTCGTCGTTCCCGATGATGTGAAGGAACTGGCCCTGCCCGTGCTGCGTCATCGCATCCGTCTGCATCCGGAAGCTGAGATTGAAGGCGTGAATGTCGACGACGTGATTCGAGAAATCCTGGAAAGTGTTGAGGCGCCCCGCCAATGATGCCCCGTCTCTCCCTGCTGTTTCTGTTCGCTGCCGCGATGGTCCCCTTTGCGCTGGGAACGGTCTGGCCCGAAGCGGGACAGCTGGGAATTCTGATCTGCCTGGGTGTGTTTCTACTGTCGCTGGTCGATCTGGTGGTTACCCCTTCGCTGCTGGCGATTGAAGTCAATCGGGACGTGAATGAAGTCCTGAGTGTCGGCACCCCGAACAGTGTTAAACTCTGGTTTACCAACCGTGGTTCGGTGCCTCTCAAGATTCACGTGCACGACGAACCGCCGATGCCGTGTCACTATACCGACCTGCCTTTCGACATCGAACTGTTTCCGAACAAGCATCAGTACAGCATTTATCATGTGGAACCGCATCACCGGGGTAAAAACCGGTTCCGCCGTGTCTTTCTGCAGATGAAAAGCCGGCTCGGCCTGTGGACGCTTTACGATGAGCGGGACATTCACCAGGTGGTCCGCATCTATCCAGATATTAAAGCAGTACATGGCGTGGAGCTGATGGCCCGCCGGAACCGACTGGCAGAAACCGGTATCAAGATGTCCCGCCTGCGGGGACGTGGGACTGAGTTCGATCGACTGCGCGAGTATCGTCGCGGCGACGAATTTCGCAGCATAGACTGGAAAGCGACCTCCCGGCACCAGGAGCTGATCAGTCGCGAGTACGTAGTGGAGAAGAATCAGAATATCATCTTCCTGCTCGACTGTGGTCGTTCGATGTGTAACGCCGACGAAGGCGTAACTCACTTCGACCGGGCATTGAATGCGGCGATCCTCTTAAGTTATGTGGCACTCCGGCAGGGAGACACGGTCTCGTTGATGGCCTGTTCGAACAAGGTCGAGCGGTGGGTTCCCCCGGTGCGCGGTGCCGGTTCGATTCAGAAACTGATCCGCCAGGTTTATGATCTGGATCCGGTCTACGAGGCCTCAGACTACCGACTGATGTCGGAACAGCTCCAGCTGCGTTACCGTAAACGTTCGCTGGTCGTTGTACTCACACACGCGCTGGACGAAGTGCATCTCTCGCACTTGAGCGATGCCCTGCGGATGATGCGCTGGCCCCATCTGGTACTCTCCGCGTTCCTGCGAAACGTTCCCCTGCAGGAGCGGATGAACGCGATTCCGGAAACAGACCGCGAAGCCTTCCAGATCGCCGCAGCCGCAGACATCGTGGCCACCCAGACCACACAGATCGCCGCGCTACAGAAATCGGGTCTGCTGATTCTGGACACGCTGCCGGAGAATCTGTCGGTCAATCTCATCAGCCGCTACCTGGACATCAAAGCCCGACAACTGCTGTGATTATTTTCCAAACCGGGAGTCGCAGGTAGACTAATCAGAAGTACAACCGGTCTGGCGCGGAAGATTTATCAACTGAAATTTGAGATCTTGATCTGCTTTTCGCCACTCAGATCAGCTCTTGATCCATGTCTCATCCGTAACAAAAACGTCATTCGCGGTTAGCTGGACATGTACAAGAGTCAGATCATGACAGTCGTATCAATTGTAAGACACAGTGTCCACGTCGAGTGTGGGAATTAGTGAAAAGATTTTTTCGGGTGATCTCACCGAATTCGGGGAGAAACTGGTGGTCAACATCGTGTGCATATCTATAAATGGTCGATATTTATAAAGAATTAACAAAACCGGCTCGCATATAAAATATGCGGGTCGTACGACAGAAATCGTTCCCTCTTGTTTGAGCGTTGACTTTTTTCTTTTACTTAGTTCAGGGCCAGCCGTATAATTAAGATTCATTAGAAGTAAGCTACGTTTGTATTTGGAGTCATTTATGGCAGTCTGTTTAGTCCCCGTGAACCAGGGTCGCCCCATTGTGTTAGACAAGGCGATCATTCTTGTTGGACGGCATCCCGACTGCGATATCGTCATCACCGACAGCCCGAAGATTTCCCGCAAACACTGCTGCCTGGCGATTGTCAACGATCGCCCGGTCATCCGCGATTTAGGTAGCATGAACGGGGTTTACGTCAACGGAACCCGCATTGATTCAGAAGTTCGGCTGAAGCTGCACGACGAAATCAAGATCGGTAACGTCGCTTACCACCTGGAAAACATCGGTGCGGACGACAAGAAGAAGCAGGAACCGAAGGAAAATACCCTCAGTTCCGACGACTCCCCAACCAAGGCTCCTTCTGTACAGCATTTCAAAAAGCCTGGCAAAGACATCGACATCTCTCAGCAGTTCCCCGTCGCGATTTCCGAAAGCGGCCAGAACGTGAAAGCGAACGAGAATCTGGACAGCCACGAGCTGGACGCTGATGATGAAGATGAAGAAGGCAATTACTCGGACAGCTTTGAGGGACACGGCTCGAACGTCGAGTTCATTTCTTCGTCGTAGGCGTTTCTACTCCGGTCTGCTCAGAAGGCGGAAACTGCCTCCCCCGATTTTTCATCTGAAATAACAGCGGGTGCCAGAACCGAAAATGGGCGATCGTCATGATCACCAGCAGCGTGATACAACTGATGATCCCACCAATCAGAAACCAGCCCGACTGGTATGCCCAGATCACTTCATGCTGACCCGCGGAAAGTTTTACACCCCGGTACATGCCATCTACCAGTTCTGCTTCCGCAGGCTGACCATCCACGTAGACCGACCAGCCGGGATATAAGAGATCGGTCAGGATCAGCGTATCTTCTTCCGGCGTCTCGGCCTCAATGACAATTTCGTTTGCCCGGTAGGACTTAATCTCTGCCTGCTGATCAGCCACGGGATGTGACCAGGCCACGCGACCGCGGGACCCTTCGAGTTCATAGAAGTAGACCGGTTCATCGAAGCGGCCCCAGGCGGGATTGATCACCGCATCGAAATCACTCCACACCGGTTTGACCGGCCAGCGACTCAGGTCCAGAGGATGCTGACTCAGGATGTGTGTCACCCCTGCTTTTCTCAACCATTCAATCTGCTCTGGCGTGGCTGGTTCTTTAAAAGGCAGCGGGTCCGGCATGGCCACTGCGGGGTCGAAATACTGCTCGGGGCCGATACCCAGATAGACGGGCGTGGATGCCACGCCGATCAAGGTCGGCAGGTTTGCCCCCGGGGCAAACAACCGCACCGGCTGACCGTACTTGCTGGTAATCTCCCGCAGGGCACTCTTATCGACATTGTTAATCGGTGGATTCGGGATGACCGTGGCATAGGTCACGTAGCGGCTGACGACCCAGAAATCCGCCGTGGTAAACAGGCAGACTACCGTCACCACACCAATCTGAATCGCGGGTTCCCAGTGGGCGATGAGACGCTCCAGGCAAACACCGGCGATCACCGCAACCGCGAATGTCGTCACGATGCCGTAGCGTCCGGGACCGGTAAAGAAACTGAACCCGGGGATGTGCCTGGTGATCGGCATTAACCAGCCGGGCGTATAGAGGAGCGCCAGAAAGCCGATGATTGCCAGTAAGACCAGCCGTCGGTCACGTGTCCAGGCCCCGGAAAATGTGCCGTAAATCAACAGCAGCAGTGCGGCGATCCCGAAGTAGAGATGTGCTTCCACCTGATTGGTGGCTTCCGAGCCCGGTGCCAGTCCTGCGTCGAGATTGACTTCATAGGGATACCAGGCCCAGGGGGCGACGATCTGCGACAGATACCAGACGGGAATATGACCATAGCCGGGCTTATGCGAACGTTCGCCTACCTCGGCCCGCTGACTGTGCTGTTTGAGTTCCCAGGTCGGCGCCAGTTGAACTGCAGACAGTGCGTAGGTTGAAACAAAGGCCAGCAGCAGCAGGATGACCGTGCGTCTGCGATAGGGTTTGAGTTCTTCGGTCGTTTCATCACGACTGAACCAGATGCGGGCGGGGATATAAACCAGCAGCATCAGCTGAGTGATGAAGGCCAGGTTAAAGTGGCCGGGCAGGATCTGCATGCTGAGTGCGAAGCAGAGTAGAATCGGGTAACGCCAGTAGCGGGTCTGGAAGAATGATTCCACGCACCAGAGCGTCAACGGGAGCCAGGCACCGCCGATGATGGCCCATTCCAGGCAGATCCGCGAGGGAAACCAGCCGTAGGTGTAGACCAGCCCCGCGAAGAGTGCTGCTGCGATCGAATAACCAATCCGCCTGACATACAGGGCCGTGAAGACAAAGGCGAGGATGTAATGCAGGATCTGCACGAAGTTATAAGCGGTATTCACGGGCAGAAAGCGGTAGGCGAAATAGTTGAACGGATAGAAGGCACCGGTCTGGCTTTCCGCGACGAGGGGGAAACCATGACCAATGTAGGAATTCCAGAGCGGGAATTCGCCAGCCTGCAGGCGTTCTGCAAAGAAGGTTTTCTGCGGGAAGAAATAGGTATAGAGGTCGCCACCAATCAGGCCCCCACCCGACCAGAGACCGCTCCAGAAGACCCACGTCAGCGCGACGGCCATAATCAGAATGATGCCGGCAAACAGGGGGGTGCCGAGCGGTTTTGTTTCCGCAGAGGGGGTGGGTTCGGCTTTCTTCTGGGGGGAACGACTCAAGCGACTGGACCTTGTGCTGACTGAATACTGTCTGAAATAAAAAAAGCAGGCGGCTGAATACCTGCGTGTATTCTAAGCCGCCTGCTCTGATGTCTCAACAGACTGCGTCCGGAAGTTAGTTCCCGAACATACGGTTCAGGCGTGCCTGATGATAGGCCAGCTTTTCTACGGAACTCATGGCTGCGAAATTCGGAGCTTCCGGAGTCTTCCCTGCTGCGGGTGTAGCCGCTGGTTTCTCTGCGGATGGGGTCGCTGGCTTGCCACCTGCTTTCTTCTCCGGAAAGCTGAAGGTTTTGCCGTCTTCACCGCCATAGCTCATCACGGCGGTCTGGTAAGTCAGATCGGTTTCGAGATCGCGGTGCGGTTTAATGCCCAGTTCCTGCAGCACGCCGTGATAGGCTTTGACGGCATCTGCGGGTTGGATTTTGTCTTCGACCAGGTAACGCAGGAACTGAATGAAGGCGAGCTGATGTTCGGCCTGGTTGATCTTGCGACCAAAGAGGGCGACACGGGCTCCGTATTTCCGGGCATCGTAGATCAGCTGGAATGCATCGAGCGTGGTGCCTGCCGAACCGCCGAGAATACCGACGACGAGGTGCGGATCATAGGCGACTAGTTCTTCCATGGCCCGCGGACCGTGGTAGACCATCTTCAGAAAGACAGGACGTCCCGCCGATGCTACGCCGGCCAGAGTCCGGGCGATCAGATCGTTGATGAAACCGGGGGCCAGATCTGCGGCGACCGCGTTACTGATGTTCGGATCGAATATCTCGAGGAAGTGGCGGAACTTCTTCCGTTCGGCTTCTTCGCGAAATTCCTTGTAGCGTTCGAGGGTCGCGAGGTCTTCTTCGAGATTGTTATTAAAGGTTACTGAGTAAAGACCCAAGTCAGCTCCGTAGGCGCGTTCTTCAGGCTTACAATCGAGATGTCCGCACTGGATGTGGTCCAGGCTGGCTGACCGGAACGGTTTGGCCGGCGGTAGATGCAGTTTGCCTCCGCGGGGAACGTGCACGTCCGTCGTGTCGTTCGCCCGGGCGGCGGGAGTGATCGGTGAGTTGTCGAACAGACGCTCGTCGATCGTCAGTTTTTCGCTGGTACTGGCAGACATCAGGACGATGTCGACCACTTCCTGCTTGATGACTTCGCGTATCTGCTGACGATATTCTGCCAGCGTTTTGTATTTGAGTTCCTGGTCGTGCCGTTCCGGAGAGAGTCCGGGGGCACCGATGCCGAAGGCCATGTCGGCGTCTTTGGCATCAGCAATGATAAACTCTTTCGAGCCGCTGGGGTCAGCGTGAATTGACTGAAGCTTCCTGTCGAGAGATTTTTCCATCACACAATCATTTCAAAAACAAAACGCAAAAGCAGAACGCATATAACACTTCAGGTGGTCACCCGGCTGAGAATCAGCCGAGGACTTTGTCGACGGTTTCCCGCAGAACCCGGCCGGACTGGGTCAGAGCCAGCTGTTCTTTGGGCCAGAGTTCGATTTCCAGGTGCTGCATGACGCCGGTGCGTCCCATGACGGTCGGAACCGAAATACAGACATCCCGCAGACCAAAGGCACCATCCTGCAGTGATGAAACCGGCAGAATGCGACGCTGGTCGAGGGCGATACAGTGCACGACATCGGCGATACTCACGCCGACAGCGAAACCAGCTCCGCCCTTTTTCTTGATGACTTCAGCTCCGCTGCCACGTGTTTTCTTTTCGACTTCGGCAATCAGACCGGCATTCACACCAGGGAACTTGTCCAGAGGGAGTCCGCCGACCTGGGCAGCTGACCAGACGGGAACCATGCTGTCGCCGTGTTCGCCGAGAATCAGAGTGGAAACCTGTGTCGGAGGGACATCCAGACGGGCTGCCAGCATGCTGCGAAGACGAGTGGTATCAAGAACGGTACCCAGACCGATGACCTGCTGAGGCGGCAGTCCGAGTTCTTTCATGGCCAGGTAGGTCAGCACGTCGACCGGGTTGGAGACGACGAAGACAATCGCTCCGGGTTTGGTACCGACACGTTTGACATCAGCCAGAATGTTTTTGAAGAGTTCAACGTTGCGGTTGATCAGGTCCAGGCGGCTTTCATCGGGCTTACGACGCAGACCGGCGGTGATGACGATTACATCGCTGTCTTTCACCAGTTCGGTGCCCCCCGCATAAATCTTCTGATCTGCTGTCAGAGAGCTGCCGTGCAGCAGGTCCAGGGCCTGGCCTTCGACCAGTTCCTGATTGACGTCTACCAGAGCGATTTCCCGGACAATGCCTCCGGCCTGTAATGCAAAGGCAGCACAGGAACCAACGAGTCCCCCACCACCGATAATACTGACATTCATGATCAAATCTTTTCTATTTATGACGAAGTGAGCTGTGAGTAATTCTGCAAACGTTTGCCCGAGCGTTCGCTCGGGACGACGGCCCGGGGATTACTGTCCCAGGGCTGACATGACCTGATCGGTGATCGCTTTGATCAGCTGATCTGAGTTGCCACCAGCGGGTGCTGCTGCGGGCTGGGTCGATGGTTTCTGCAGGTATCCCGGGTAACTGGGAGCTTGCTCAAACGCTTTCTGCTGCGGCAGACCTTCGGTATAACCTTCCCGGAAGGCGCTGTTGCCACAGAGATCACAGTCTTCAACGTGGAAACGGGGATCGTCGAAACCGAGCTTCTGCTTCAGGTCGAGCAGTTCACGGGTTTCGTTTTCCGTAAAGTAGTTGATGCGTCCGAGCTGCTTGGAGAGCAGCAGGATTTTACAGTACGCATCCAGAATTTCGGTTTTCCAGTAAGCGTCTTCCAGAGACTTACCGAAGCTGACGGTACCATGACCGGTCAGAATGATCGTGTTGGTGCCCCCCTTGAGGAAAGGCAGCACAGTGTCGGCGAATTTCTGTCCGCCCGGTGTTTCGTAAGGAGCCAGAGGCACTTCACCCATGAAGACTTCGACTTCGGGCAGCACACACTGTGGGATCGGCTCGCGGGCAACAGCGAAGGCGGTTGCGTGAGGCGGGTGACAGTGCACGACGGCTTTGACGTCGGGACGTTCTTTCATGATGGAAAGGTGCAGCAGGATTTCGCTGGTCCGCTTGCGGGTACCGGCGATCTGGTTGCCATCCAGGTCAACCGCACAGATGTCTTCGGGATTCATGAAACCTTTGCAGATCATCGTGGGTGAGCAGAGTACTTCGTTTTCTCCGACGCGAATCGAGATGTTGCCGTCGTTGGCAGCCGCGAAGCCTTTGTTGTAGACGCGACGTCCGATTTCGCAGATCTCTTCTTTCAGTTTCCGGTCGTGAATTCCACTGTTCCATTGACTCGACATGGTTTTGACTCCCAACGTAAATTTAAAAAGTATGTGTTTTCAGTTTGTGTGACTGGTCGTTAGTAAACTTCAACCTGATCCAGGATGGCCGACACATAGGCGTCGATCGGTTTGGTATCAGGATTAAAGGGAGCTGCTGCTTCCGCTCCTTCACTGACAGCAATCAGGCTGCCAGGTGAAGCACCCAACTCATCGTAGATCACAAACGGTTCCGTTTTCTTTTTCTTGTTTGTGTTCAGTTCGTCGCTCTTCAAGGGAATCCCGATAATCCACCGCGCGCCGTCCAGACTCGGATGCTTGCGTGACAGTGTCACTTTGCCGATGACTTCTGCGATTTTCATAATCTGGTTCCCTGTGTTGTTCCCTGAATTCGACTTTGTGCCCCACTCAGACTTCCGGATGCGGAGTGCCGGCGGAGACAAAGGCTTTCATCAGGTTTCTCAATTCAATAAACGATTTCTGCTCCGGGTTGATACAAACGAGGTTTGGACTCATTTGCGACACAACCGTTCGCAGGTGATTCACATCCTGGATGGCGGCGGCACAGATTTTCTGATTCCGATTCGCCAGGCAGGCTGCTTTCTCTGCTGCCGAGACAAACAGGACCACGCCTGCTGCATCGGCTCGACATAAACTGCTGACCGCCCCCTGGACCGCTTCGTCCAGAGAACCTGCCAGTTCCTGTGACCAGCTTGCGCCGGTCTGTTGTTCGATATTCGTCAGAGCCTGTTCCACCACGCCAGCCCGACTGAGAACAATCGCCCGCCAGGTGCCCCCCTGCTTCGCTTTTGAGGAAGCAGCGGCTGTTGCACGCTGGATCTCGACTTTGTGTTCCCGCAGATAATCTTTGGCCGAAGGGGTCAGAATGGCCCCGGCGGTGACGCCGATGACGGTCTGTCCTTTGGCTTTCTCTGCGAGCAGGTCGGCCGTGATGACTTTCTCTGACAGGATGACTGAGGAACTGTTCCTGACCTGGGTCATACCGCTGCCTGCTGTCTGTGTGACCTGCCCCTGACGGGAGAGGGTCGACAAGACATCGGCAACGACCTGATTGACCAGTTCTTCAGAAATCTGCATTGGTTTATTTCTTTTTCCCCGGAGACACCTGATCTTCATCGAGCACACCCATGGTGGCCCAGCGGATGGGGGTATTGTCGACCCCCACCATTTCCCGGACGGCAGCCCCGTCTGATGTCAACAGCACCAGATCGTGCTTGCCGCACCCGAGTTGATCGATGACCAGTTCAGGAAATCCATCTGCGTTGCCTTCGATATCCAGTGTCTGGACGAGCAGCAGTCGCCAGCCTGCCAGACTGGGATGCTTTGCCGTGGCGGTTGCCCGTCCAATGACTCTGCCTGTCAACATATGATTTCAATCCTGAAGCGGTGATCCGCGAAACGTAACTTAGATAACTCGTAAATGTCCGACAGTGGTGGAACGACGGAAGCGGGTGAAGGTCAGCGGGTTGGTGACCCCTTCCCCGGTTGGTGTCGCGATACTGAAGGAACCATAGCCTTCACCACCGTTGCCCAGGGCTGCTCCACAGGGACCATTCTGCACAAACAGAGTGGTATCCATGACGCGCCCCATTTTGGTAATGGTTTCAATGTTGCGTGAGTGAATCATGCTGGTGTGTCGGAATCCGTGTTCGAATTCTTTGGCCAGCTCGATTCCGTGATCGGCGTTGCGACAGCGAACGAAAGGCACGAAGGGCATCATCTGCTCTTCCGGTACGAAGGGGTTGTTCGTATCGGTTTCGCCGTAAAGTAACTGAGTTCCGGCCGGCACATTGACGCCGATCATCCCGGCGAGCACGGCGGCGTCTTTGCCGATCATGTCGCGGTTGAGTACAGCGTGTCCGCCCGGTTCTTTGGGAGGAGCGAAGGCCATCGATGTAAGTTGTGCGACCTGCTGAGCGTTCAGCTGGAATCCGCCATGACGTCCCATGGCTGACATCAGCTGATCAAAGATACTTTCGACGGCGAAGACTTCTTTTTCGCCGATACAGAGCAGGTTGTTATCGTAGGCCGCCCCGATGATGATCGATTTAGCGGCGTTGTCGAGATCGGCAGTTTCATCGACGACCACGGGAGGATTTCCCGGTCCGGCGACGATAGCACGCTTCTTAGCGGCCAGAGCAGCACGGGCAACGCCCGGTCCCCCGGTCACGACGAGCAACGGAATACCGCGGTGATTGAAGATTTCGTCAGCGGTTTCCAGGGTCGGGTTGCCGACGATGGTCACCAGGTTCTGCAGTCCAGTCGCCTGGTAGATGGCCTGGTTGAAGCGACGAACTCCTTCGCAGGCGATTTTCGCTCCGCTGGGGTGCGGGTTGACGACCAGTGTGTTGCCGGCGGCGACCATGTTGATGAAGTTACAGGCCAGAGTCGGCAGCGAGTGTGTTACGGGAGTAATGGCACCGATGACGCCGAACGGGGCGTATTCGGTGAGGCTGATCCCGTTGTCCCCGGAGACGGCTTCGGTCTTGAGGAATTCCATCCCGGGAATGCTTTTGATCAGATGCAGTTTTTCGATTTTGTGATCGAGGCGACCGATTTTGGTTTCTTCGAGTTCCATGCGGCCCAGTTCTTCTGCCTGGGTATCGCAGATCTGCCGCACGATTTCGAGTGCCTTGGCCCGGTCTTCCAGTGTAGCCTTGAGCAACTGCTGCTGACCTGCGGTGGCAGCGGCAACCGCCTGGTCGACGCTGTTGAACACGCCCCAGTCGCCATCGCCGCCCGCGGGTGCGGAACCATAGCCACCCCGGTTATTGAGCTGCGATAACACTTCCTGAACGACACTGCGAATGGCTTCTTCTGTCGCCTGCATAATCTATCTCTCCCCGAGCCGCCTGCTGTGAAAGCGGGTGTTTCCTGTGGCGGACTCAGTCTGTTTTATTTCAGTTTTGGTTTTCCAGGTTATAGTTTTCCATCTGGTTGCGAATCCATGCTTCCAGTTTTGATTTGGTCGGTACCGAAGCAATCATGACCACCAGCAATATGCCGACAGCCACGAGTGAAAGTACCTGGCTCTCTGTCATGTAGGCCACCAGATTGAGCATCGCTGCTCCTTCCAGTAAGGCCAGTCCCACAATCAGACGAGACATGAAAATCTGATCGTAGGCTGCCAGAACCTCATCTTCGTCCTGAATATTCTCTGTCTTAATTCTCTCCATGGCCTGGTTGAACATGTTGCGTCCTACCAGATCCGGCACAAAGGTGCGTAATACCAGCATGACCGCTGTAGCACCCAGCCCCACATATGTCAGGAGCGGCAGATCGTCGCCGGGTGCTTCGTCCTTTCCCAGGATTCCAACCACGATCACACCAAAGGTCACCACACCCATGATCAGGGCAAACCAGATGATGAACATCGTCCGGTGCCTCTGCTCTGGCGTTGCCTGCGGTAACTGTCTGGCCATGATTTGATTCCCGTTCAGAACGAACTTCAGTCCTTCGAGTTAAAAATCTCCTGGTTGCCAATGTGAACCTGATCGACGATGCCGATGATGGCTGCATCGATGGGCAGTTTTTTGGTTTCCGGCGTGAAGCGGGCTGACGACCCCTGCACACACAGCACGACCTCTCCCTGCCCTGCCCCCACGGTATCGACGACGATAAACGACCGTCCGGTGGGAGTCAGATCACTCTGGTCTTTTTCATTGACTCGCAACGGTTCGACAATCAACAGTTTCTGACCGACCATCGCATCGACTTTCTGAGACGAAACGACGCTTCCGGTGATACGTCCTACAAACATCGAACCAACTCCTGTTTAATCCCGTAAAAGGATACTTCTATTCTCGGGGCGTTACGCACGCCCTTCGATGGTTTCTACTGTCTGCCGTGCTACGACAATCTCCTCATTGGTAGGCACGACCCAGATCTGTACGTTGCTGTCGTCCGCCTGGATCTGTGATTCCTCGGACGCATTCTGATTGCGTTCCGGATCCAGTCGAATTCCCGCCCATTCCAGGTTGCTGCAGACCTTTTCTCGCAGGCTGACACTGTTCTCACCGATTCCACCCGTGAAAACAATCGCATCCACGCCGCCCAGAACCGTCATGTAACCTCCCAGGTAATGCCGGATCGCTGAGTGGAACACGCCCAGGGCCAGTTGAGCCCGCTCGTGTCCGTTGGCGGCCGCTTCTTCCAGATCGCGACAGTCGCCACTCAATCCGCTCATTCCCAAAAGACCACCTTGACTCGACAGGTCTTCCAGAAGTTCCGCCAGAGATTTTCCGGTGGCCTTCTGCAGAACCGGCAGAGCAAACGGATCAAAATCACCCACACGGTTATTGTGGGGCAATCCTGTCTGAGGGCTCATACCCAGACTGTTGGCTTTAGAGACACCTCCGTGCATGGCACAGAGAGAGCTGCTGCCTCCCAGGTGGCAGGAAATCACCTTCAGATCGTCTTTACCGGTGAGCTCGGCCATACGTGAGCCGATATACCGGTGACTGGCACCATGGAACCCCCAGCGTTTGACTTCGTACTCTTCGTCCCATTGGAACGGGATGGCGTAGGTACGATTTTCCGGCGGGATGGTTTCATGGAAGGCGGTTTCGAGTGCGGCAACCAGCGGGATCTCAGGGAATGCCTGACGCAGTTGTCGCATAGCCCGGGCATACGGAGGATTGTGAGCCGGCGCGATGTCGGACAGGGCCTCCATTTTGGTCAGCAGGGTTTCTTCTACCAGACGTACGCCACTCATGTTTCCGGCAAAGACCGCTTTGAAACCAATACCGGCAACTTCGTCGGCTGACTCGAGGCAACCCCATTCGGAGTTGGTCAACTGAGACAGACACAGGTTGACGGCGGCTGCATGGTCGGGCACGTTCTGTTCGTGCTCTTCCCGATGCTCACCAATTTCGACGAAACAGTGTGACTGTTCGCCGCCGATCCGATCGATGCCCCCGCGTGCGAGCTGCACTTCTGCGGGCATATCAAACAGGCGATATTTGAAACTGGTAGAACCTAAATTGGCAACTAGTACTTTCATTGCAGGAATCCATTCTGTGACTTGAGGACTGGTGTTTCGACTTCCCTTTTCCCTCTGTTCAACAGCGAACTTCGGGAAGAACCAACAGTACGTCTCTTACATAAAGTGTGACATCAGGCTTTCGGAGGGGCGTGCGATGACGTGTGCACCAACCAGTTCTCCGATCTGAGAAGCGGCAGCAGCACCAGCGTCAACAGCAGCACGAACCGATCCGATATCACCCTGGATCACGGTGGTAATGTAGGCACCACCAATCTGAATCTGGTCAACCAGAGTCACGTTGGCAGCTTTCAGCATGGCGTCGGAAGCTTCGATTTGAGCGACCAGACCTTTTGTTTCAATCAGACCAATTGCTTCAGAACTCATTATGTTTTTCTCTTTCAATGTAATGGGTTGAGCTGAATCCTGTGTTGCTTCATACCAGTTGAACGTCAACTGGTTATGTTCATCCTCAAAGCGTTCAGATTCAGGGACTTCAGCTGTCAAAGTTCAGAACCCGTTATTTATTTCTTGGCAGCGGCAGTCTTGCTGGGCAGTACGTTAGCCAGTTCTTCGTGCGGACGAGGAATGACCTGTACGCTGACAACTTCGCCAACTTTGCTGGCAGCAGCAGCACCGGCGTCGACAGCAGCTTTGACAGCAGCGACATCACCGACAACAAAACCGGTTACCAGACCGCTACCTACTTTTTCCCAGCCAATCATCTGTACGTTGGCTGCTTTGAGCATTGCATCGGCGGCTTCAATCAGGCTGATCAGCCCTTTTGTTTCCACCATTCCCAGGGCTTCCATTGCTTTCGCCATGAGTCAGTTCTCCTTGTTAGAGACAGTAAAAAAACAGTTCGTGATTTCTACGGACCCGGCACCCGGATCCGCAACAGGAATTAAGCGATGCATCCGCGTGACGCACCGGTGGCTGATCTGTTGAGGATCAGCTGTGTTTGCATTTACAGGATTCCGGGACGAAGAGTTTGACCGAAGTCGCATGATCGAGGTCGACGGCGTTGCCTTCGTCGGTATCGATGTGGACTTCCAGTTTGACGTCCGGGTTTTCGCGTACGACCACATCTTCGAGGACCGTGGTGCAGCCGGGGGAATCAACCCGCAGGTGCAGGCTGTCGCCGTTGGCACAACCATAGTAAGCACAGTCAGCCGGTGACATGTGAACGTGACGGGCAGCCCGGATCACGCCGAAATCGAGTTCGACGACTCCCTGGGGTCCCATCAGCACACAACCGGGTGTGCCTTTGATGTCGCCACTGATGCGGACGGGCAGGTCCAGTCCGAGAGAGATCGAATCGGTGTAGGCCAGTTCGACCTGAGTATCACCACGGCAAGGTCCCAGAACGCGAACGTTGGGAATCATCCGGCGGCGGGGGCCGACAATCGCCACGGTCTGGGTGGCGGCGAAGTAGCCATCCTGGTAGAGGTCTTTCTGGACTTCGAGTTCAGCGCCTTTGCCGAACAGGACTTCCAGGTGTTCCTGAGAGAGATGCACGTGTCGTGCTGAGATATTCACAACCAGGGGGTTCGGAGCCGTCTGCAGTCCCGGAGCTGATGTGCCCGGGAGTTGTTGAGATAAAGCCTGACGAACCAGTTGTTCTACCTGCGAACGAGAGATGGAATTTTTCAGTTGTGTCATAATATCTGATCTCAATTTATTGTATGGTCTCGATGATCGATTCAGAATTGTCAGGTTTCGACAATCGTGAGTTTGATGCCGGCATCGCGGAGTACCTGCTGCCACTCTTCCGTGATTCCGTCGTCCACGACGATGTGATCGACGTCCGCCAGCGGGCAGAGGTAGGCCAGAGCCGAATGCCCGAATTTGGTACTGTCAGTCACCACGATCACTTCTTCTGCAGCGGCAAACATCTGCTGTTCCGTTTCCACCAGTAACATGTTGCTGTTGTACAGCCCGTCTTCCGTGATTCCGCCGACACTGATAATGAGGCGACGCACATGGACGCTTTTCAGCGATTCCACAGCCGTCTTCCCCAACGCGACGCCGGTTTTGGGAAACAGGAAGCCTCCGATCAACATCAGATCGACCTTGGGCTGGTTGACCAGCAGATTGGCGATCGGGAGTGAATTGGTGACGACCTGTAGTTCTTTGCCCGCCAGTTGACGAGCGACTTCGAGAGTGGTTGTGCCTCCATCCATCAGCACAGCCTCTCCGGGAGCAATCAGATCTGCCACAGCTTGAGCAACCAGCCTTTTTTGCCTGGACGACATAAAAGACCGATCTTCAAAAGTGGATAAGGACTCTCCCACGTAAGCAGCGCCACCACGAGTGCGACGAATCTGACCGATTCCGTCAAGATACTCCAAATCCCTCCGAATCGTAGATTCCGAGGCACCGACAGAATCCATCAAATCCACAAGGGAGACAAACCCCTTGTTTTCGACAATCTTTAGGATGCTTTCCCGTCTTTCGTCAAGTAACATTGACATACAAACTCCTCCTGAGACGATCTATTTCCCTAAAGAATATGCCTCTCGTAGCGCTTTCTTTCAATCATTATCTTCAAAATACACTCAATATATTTCACTTTCAATCAAAAACTGTCAGTTGTTTTGATATTTCCCAGAGACCTCATCTTTCCTAAAGCAAATATTCATCTGAGAGCGGAATTCGCTAAAGTCCCGCCTGCTTTCCTGGTTTGACGGAAGTCTATGTCCCAAACTTACATCAGAACCGGGACTTGAGTCGCTTTTTGGAGACATTTCAGGGCCTGAATTCTCTGTTTCTTCACCCTGGATACCGGTCACTGCCAGTGGGACGGGTTCTGTCAGTTCTAGCGGTTCCCCGGTTTCAACGATTCTGATCTGCACATTTGCTGTCTGTTTCAGTGATTGATGATCACTCAGCCCCCTGCTCACGTCGATCACCTCCCATGGAAGGCTGCGCGAGGATCGCGTGGAAACAGGATTCAGGGAGGACCGGAGTGAAAGTCAAATCTTCAATAGCCGTTTCACTGCTCACGTGCACGCTCTGCGGTTGCGCTGCAGGTCCCGCGTCCTACCTGGCCCGGAAGTCGGAAACTCCCGCGGCTGAAAAACAGGAAGCGTCGTACACACTTTCCCTGGAAGAAGAGACCGCCCCCGCACCAGAATCGCAGCAGGCTGCGGAAACAAAACTGGTGGCCCATGAAGAACCGGTGGAGCTGCCGCTCTCTGAGATCGCTGCCCCCCTGCCCCCCGAACCCGATCACACGACAGCGTTGCCCGCGAATTCCTGTTCTCTCGCGGAACTCGAAGCACTGGCCCAGGCACACAACCCGACCCTGATTCAAGCCCAGGCTCGGGTGGATGCTGCCCGGGGTGCCGCCTATCAGGCCGGCCTCAAACCGAATCCGGTGATGGGTTATAAAGCGGATCAGATCGGCATCGAAGGAACCCCCGGCGAGTTGCAGGGTGGGTTTGTATCACAGGAGATCGTCACCGGCGGCAAGCTGAAGCTGAGTCGCGCCAAGTGGACGCAGCAGATGTGTATCGCAGAGACGAACCTGCAGGCACAATGCACGCGGGTACTCAACGATGTGCAGATTCATTACTACCGGACCCTCGCAGCGCAGCAGTTACTGGCAGTGCAGAAGCAGTTGCTGGCGAATGCGGAAGATAACCTGCAGACCCACAAGGAGATGCTCAACCTGGGACAGACCAATCAGTCGGGACTGTTGCAGGCCGAAGTGGACCTGCAAAAGGTGCGTCTCACTCTGCAGACCGCTGAGAACGATCTGGAGCAGGAATGGCGTGAACTGGTAGCAATGGTGGGCGTGCCCGAACTCGCATGCACAACTTTGATTGGTTCGCTGGAACCGCAGAACGAACTGCTGGACTGGAATATGGTGCTCAATCAACTGCTGGAAAGCAGCCCGGAGATTGTAGCTGCCTGGGAACGGGTGCAGCATGATGAGATCACCGTAGAACGGGAAAAGGTGCAGCCGATTCCGAATGTCCTGTTGAACGTGGACTTTGGCCATAACTATGAAACGGACAACTCGGTGGCGGGCGTGTCGGTCGGGCTGCCGATTCCGATCTTTGACCGGAACCAGGGGACGGTGGACCAGGCACTGGCCGACCTGAATCAGTCGCGGGCCAATGTGAAGCGGTTAGAACTCTCGCTGATGAGCCGACTTTCGCACACTTATCGCGATTACCGGACCTCCCGTCAGCATGTGGAAGCTTACCGGGACCGCATGCTGCCTAAGGCGAAACAGGCTTACGAAATTACGCACGACAGTTATTACAAACGACGGGCTCCCTGGATGGACGTGCTGATGGCACAGAAGATGTATTTGAACCTGCAGCAGGATTACATCCGCAGCCAGTTGCAGAATCAGGAAACGGAAGTAGCAATTCGCGGCATGCTGTTGACGGGCGGACTGAATATACCGCCGGCCCCCATGGGTGGCGGACACATCGACGCGGTGCCTAAGCCCCGCTAAAGCGAATTGAACCATCAGTTAAAGTGAATCAAAACCAGGCGAGTCGGCCTGATGAAAGAGGAACGATGACAACTCCCCAAGATCGCAGAAATTTTCTGGCACAGGGTGCGGCAGCGACCGCAGGTCTGTTCGCGAGCCGTTCGGTACTGGGCCAGCAGAACGACTCATTCTCGACGACCGAACAGCAGAATCGAGATCAGAACAATGATGGTTACCCCCGCCTGCATCCGGGGCTGGGTGGTCCGATCGGCAGCGCGACCGACCGGGGCAAGCTGGTCCCAGGCCTGGGGAAGACTGGCGAACCTCCCGTGGGAATTACCGCACCGGACCTGAAGACCACCAGCGGTAAAGTCATCGATGGGGTTCGCGAGTTTCATCTGCATGCGATGCCCGTCCGCCGCGAGGTCCTGCCGGGGATCTGGATGGATGCCTACGGTTACAACGGGGATTTTCCCGGACCGGCGTTGGAGATGTACCAGGGAGAGCGGGTACGGATTGTGTTCAAAAACGATCTCCCCGAAGCGACGACGTTGCATTCACACGGGCTGGAACTGCCGATCTACATGGACGGGATTCCCGCCGTCACACAACCCCTGGTCAAACCCGGTCAGACGTTCGTGTATGAGTACGACGTGCACCAGGAAGGGAGCTATTTTCTGCATCCGCACGTTGCGATGCAGGAGGCGATTGGGATGGTGGTCCCCTTCATCATTCACCCGAAGGTGGCGTACGAACCGGTTGTGGATCGGGATTTCGTGCTGATGACACAGCAGTTCTCCATGATGCCGAACGCCAGTATTCCCAATACGACTTCGATGGACTGGAACTTCCTGACCATCAATGGCCGCTGCGGTCCTTATACGACGCCACTGGTCTGCAAACTGGGTGAGCGGATACGAATCCGTTTCCTGAATTTCAGTACGCTGCACCAGCATCCGATGCACCTGCACGGGCACACTTTCTGGGTGACGGGAACGGAGGGGGGCCGCATTCCGGAGTCGGCGTGGATTCCGGGTAACACCGTGATTGTCGGCGTGGCCCAGGCACGGGATGTGGAGTTCATCGCCAACAACCCGGGGGACTGGGTGTTGCACTGTCACATGTTCCATCACATGATGAACCATATGGTGACCCAGGTCGGACCGATTGTGCGCGAGAAGTGGAAAGATGCGAAAGAAATTGTTCCCGGCTTTCCGCAGATGATGTCCAGTGCGAAACTGTCGAAGGAAGACATTCACAAACTGACCAGCCGCCGTGAGACGCAGGGGATGCGTGAAGGCTGGTACCATGGCGTGCACGGTCTGTTTACCGTGATGCGGGTGCTGCCCCCGGATCTATACGACAAGGTCATGCACACCAATGAGCCCATTCCGCCCTTCTCGAGCACACCCAAAGGTCCGCCGCCGGGGAGTCAGTCGCTTTAATCTGCGATGACGGTACGACGCTCGACGACTTTGATTTTACCGGCAGCGTAGAGGCGCAGCACTTCGGGATAGAGCTCGCATTCGGCTGCAAAGACCCGGGCGGCGACATCATCGGGTGTGTCGGTCCCTTTCACGGGGACCGCGGACTGAGCGATGATGGGACCGTGGTCGTATTCGTTGTCAGCAAAGTGAACCGTACAACCGCTGACCTTCACGCCACGTGCCACGACGGCTTCATGCACTTTATGGCCGTAATAGCCGTGCCCGCAGAACGAGGGAATCAGCGCGGGATGAATATTCATCACGCGGTACAGAAAATCCTCGGGGATGTGAATCAGCGAAAGAAAACCGGCAAGCGTCACCAGGTCGACTTCGCAGGCGCGGCACCGTTCAAAGATCGCATGACTGAAGGCTTCGATATTCTCGAAATCCCGGCGGGCGATGACTTCGCAGTTGAGGCCGGCGGCTTCCGCTTTGGCGATCCCGCCACAACCGGGGCGACTGGCAATTACCAGGGGAACCTCTATATCAAGTTGGCCGGCTGCTTTCTGTGCGAGGAAGTTGGTCAGTGTGGTGCCGCCACCGGAAATCAGGACGGCCAGTTTCAGGGGACGGTTCAGAACAGTTGAAGTCATCAATTCCGTTTTCGTGCTGTTGAAATGTTGTGGGTGAATGGTTTCAGGACCGTGGCGAATCAGGGGGCGACGAGTCTGATTTTGAATCGCGCGCGGATCCGGTTTCGTTCGCGGGTGGTTTGATCTGGGGCGTTGTCTCCGCAGACGTGGTCGCGGAGGAGAGCTGGTCGAAGCTGACTTCCCCCTGGCTGGTTTGCAGTCGTTTCTCGCGGAACTCTTTATCCCGCTGATTATTCCGCCACAACATGAAGCCGACGCCTGCCATCAGCAGAATGAACGTCGTTCCCAGAATCACGACGAAGAGTTGCCCGCCCGTTTCATCGGTTTTGGGGGGCGTCCATTCGAGTCGTTGGGCGAGAATCAGCGGTGCGATGCGCGAGGTATCCTGGGCTGAGTAGAGGTACATTTTGAAAACGTAACCGGTGACGGTGACATGATCGATCACATCAGTCCCTTCCGGGAGTCCGTTTTTCAGAGCCGGGGGGACTTCGGTGCAGATGACCACTACGGGATTCTGCTGCGAATCGTCGGTAAACATCCAGGCTTCGTAGAGTGTCTTAATGCCGAACTTGTTGTCCTCGGAGGCGGGATAATGTACCAGCTTGCGGACCCGCCCGGTGAGTGTGACCAGCCGCCCTTTCCAGCGTTTCATATTTTTGAAGATATCGGGAAAGAGGGGGAGCTTGAGCTCGGGGTGCTCGCGAAATGTTTTCAGTTCAGAGCGGCGGTTCTGCAGATTAAATTCCGCGGCCTGCTTCTGATCCTGGAGACTGGTTTCCTGGAGGTGATTGAGGACGTAATAGTACAGCGTCTCCTCGTCATCCAGGACGCCGCCCAGGGCTTTGTCTTGTACTTCGTTGAACAGGGAAGGCTGCAATTGTTCCGGAAACGGTTTGAAGGGATCTTCGCTGGTTTTTTCATCCGCCAGGAGTGTCAGCGGGGCCAGCAGACTGACCAGTCCGACGAGCGTCCGGATTCGGCGAGAAGACAGCATATTTTGCTCCCAGGGTTTCACTTCAATAAGTTCTTTAATATAACAGTATTATGGCAATTGCCTGTGAGCCCTATTTTGTCGACCCAGGGGCAATTTGTCGAGCTTAAATTAATTCGCAGCCGAGTGGTCATGCGTGGCGTAATCCCTTATTTGATAAGAGTTTTTGGTCTTTTACGCCTCAGAGAGAGCATTGACACAAAACAGAGTATCTCTATAATTCCCTAGAATTTGACTGAGCGCAACTGGGGTTTTCTGCTGTGATTCTTGGGGGTCAATCCGATCCTTGAGTGTACCAGTGATGTCATTGCAGGGTAAAGTCTTATCAGACCTGGAGTGACCTGAGATTGCCTGAAACCTTCCACTGAATTGTGGGAGTAACTCACCTGGCGTCGACACCCTGTTAATTCAGGATCAAGGGACCTAAGGTCATACTGATATTATCTGCTTTTTTAAAGTACCAACCGAATCCAAATAGTAACGGAGACAACCAGTAATGGCGGAAAACGTATTGGAATTTACTGATGCCAACTTCCAGTCTGAAGTATTGGAAGCATCTGAACCTGTATTAGTCGACTTCTGGGCGCCCTGGTGTGGCCCCTGCAAAATGATGATGCCAACCATCGAAGAAATTGCCAGCGACTACTCGGGCCGTGTGCGTGTTGGAAAGCTGAATACCGATGAAAACCCCGGTATTGCTTCCGCAAGCAGCATCAGCGCCATCCCGACCGTAAAACTTTATAAAGGTGGTCAAGTGGTGGAAACGTTTGTGGGTGTGACTCCCAAAGAACGTTTCGCAGCATCACTGGACAGCCAGCTGTAACCACAGTGTGTTGAGTGGTTATTGAACTCATGTGGGCAGAGAGGAGGAGCTGATCCTGCCTTTCTGCCCTTTTTGTCGTTGAACCGACGAGCGTTCCCGATCGAACTGAATGCGTAGTGGAAAGGGATTTCACAGCATCAGTCTTACGCGGGAACAACAGTCAGGCGCTTCTCAGGGAAAGGAATCCCGGTATGAGCGAAGAAACCAGACCGGATCAGAAATCTCAGACTTCCCCGCCTTTTGCGGGTTTTAAGCCTCCTGCGCCGGAGCCTGAAGAATCCCATCCCCTGCCCGGCCCTGATGGAATCCAGCGTCGTCTGGATGTTCCGCATCGCGATTCCGAACTCACCTCCGAAGCTGACTCCAGTTTCAGTGCAGAGAAACAGGCTGCGCTGGAAGCAAGCCTCTCCCATGCTGCGGGTGCGGGCGAGACACAGAGCCAGGGCGCCAGTGAATCGGGAACCTCACTGACCGGCGCAGAGCTGCTGACCCAGGCGGGTGAAATTGCGAACTACCTGAAAACCCAGTTCGCCGAAATCAGTCGACGGGAACAGACGCTCAACAGTCAGCTGGGTGAAATCGATAACGAACGCCGCAAGATTCGCATGTGGGTCTCGCAGATCGAAGAGCAATACGACGAGCGGGAAGCCAGTATTCGGGATAAAGAAACCGAGCTGATCCGCAAAGCAGTCGAGTGCGAGAAGCTGGCGAAAACGGTTCAGCACGAACAGGAAAAAGTCTTCGAAGCCCAGGACCGGATCGAACAGGAACGCAGCGAAATGCGTGACCTGATCCTGATGGAATTTGCAGAACAGCGGGAATCCCTGGAACGCCAACGTCTGGATCTGATCAACGAACGGAACCGGATTCGCGAGGAAGTTCTGGAAACGCTGACCGAACAGCGGCGCGAACTGGAACACGATCAGGACGAATGGCGGGGCGTGCGGCAGACCGAGCTGAATCATCTGAAGCGGGAACGCGAACTGCACGAAGAGACGATTCGCAAGGTCGAAGCGGAACTCGAATCCCGCCGGGAAAAATTCGAACTGGAACTGAAAACCCGCCAGGCGGACTGGGATTCGAAACGCCACGCCGAGGAAGAGGCGCTGGCCACACGCGAACGGGACTTCGTCATCCGTTCGGAAGAGATCGAACACCAGCTGTCGATTCAGCGCGAGGACCTGGAACGCGAGTATGGTTCCCGGGAGGATCAGTTCGACCAGAAACGTACGCTGATCGAGAACCGGATCAAGTTCCAGGAGAACCACCTGCTGCGACTGCGGAGCCAGGTCGAAAAAGAACAGCATGAATTCCAGCGTCAGCAACAGATTCAACAGCAGCAACACGAGCAGAACGAACGCATTCACCTGTTGCGGATGAAACAGCTGGACCGCTTCCGCGATTTACTGCAGCAGCGCGAGCAGTCGCTGAGTAAGGAACGGGCACTGCATACCGAACTACGACGCTCCGTCGAACGGTATGAGACGAACCAGAAACAGCGGATGACCGACGAGTACGAAGCCTGGCACAAGGAACGCGAATCACAAAAGGCGGAACTCCGCCGTCAGCACGACATGCTGGCACTGCATGCAGAGAACCTGGAACGTCGACGCGAGCGGCTGGATACCCTGCGGGCGGAAGTCGAAGAGACACATCGGGGTACGCTCGAAATGCGGCTGGCGCTCGAAGAGGGCTGGGCGCAGCTGACCCAGGCGGAAGGTGAGGAAGCGGCTCTCCTGCGACTGGAGAAGGCCCGTGATGCGCTGGCTTCACATTACCGGCAGTTACGCGAATCGCTGTCGGTCGAGCGGCAGGAACTGGATCATTCACAGGAACTGTTTCATCGACACCGGGACGAATTCCGCCAGGAACGTCAGGCCTTGTCCGAATGGATTGCAGAGCGGGATGAGCAGTTACGTCTGCGGAGCGAACAGCTGCGGTTTGAAGCAGAACAGCTGGCAACACGCGATGCGGCCTGGGGTCAGAAACGGGAACTGTGGTTGCAGGAGAAAGTTCAGGCGGAACAAATTATTCGCGACCTGCTGCAACAGTTGACCGACCTGACGGGCATTGAAGGCACGTTGAAGGCGACGGCCCTGCAGGCAGCGGCGGAAGAAGAAGCGACGCTCGAAGCAGATGAGGAAACGGAAGCATCTGTAGAAGCGTTTGATGCGGAGACGAAGCTGGATCTGCGCGACGAGGGTTAGCGGTTGTCGCTTGAGCACAGTTGTTCGAACCAACTGTGGCACGCAGCAGGTTGGTGTGCTGGTTCCGGATCGAGCGATTACTCTGGGACCTCTTGTTGCCTGCGGTAATCCCGGATTACATCCGGGACCATCTATGAAGAACATCTTGTCAAGTGATTTTATTCTTTGCGCATGGATCCCTTTCTGAGACACAATCAAGCGGTAC